>DAIQBQ010000144.1:0-7973 GCA_036781065.1 Actinomycetota bacterium | reverse complement strand
CGGCTCGGCCAACACCTCGACCGGGTTCGGGTCCTGGACCGGCATGACCGGGTCGTGGACCGGGACGACCTGGAACCCGTACACCGGGTCGAGCTCGGACGGTTCGCACTCAGGCGACTCGATCAGCGGGTCGTCGAGCGGGAGCCGCCACCACTGATCACCCTCCCTGCCTCCTCCCTGCAGGGACCGCGCGAGCAGGCTCCCCGATCGCTCGGGGGGCCTGTTTTTGGTGTGGCGATTCTTGAACGGTCAGGGCCCTTCTACATACGTTCCGTTATAGGGCTCTATCGGTTTTGCCGCCCACCTATGTAGCCCGTCACTGCTCGGCCATCGCCTCGATCAGGTCGAGTTCCTGTCCCGGCAGCATGATCGTCCAGTGGCCGCCCCGGATGAACCGGGCGGCGCCGCGGCCGGCGACCTTCGCCTTGCCCCGCTCCAGCAACACCGCGGTGTCCTCGTCGATGCCGAACACCCGGCACGACCCGGCGATCTGGGCGGTCAGGTACTCGGCCTCGTCCCAGGCGTCGAAGTGCGGGACGACTGCCATCCCCTGCAACATGCCCAGCCCGGGCAGCCACTGGGTCGGCGTGCCGTCGCCGTCCTCCGGGCGGTGGACCAGGGTCCAGTCGCCGAGGGCCATCGCCCCGGCACTCGACCCCATCAGCCAGGCCCCCTCCCGCCGAGCGCGCAGGAACCCGCCCCACAGCGGGGAGCCCTGGAGGGCCGCCAGCAGCCGGGCCGGCTTGCCCCCGGAGATGTAGACCAGGTCGGCGCGCTCGATCACCTCGACGTTCTCCTCGTCCTCGGCGTCGCTGCGGCCGAGCACCATCAGGGCGATGCTGCGGGCACCGAGGCGAAGGAAGTGGCCGACCCCCCAGGTCGCCCACTCCTCCGGGTTCTCCCCGGCCGAGGCGGTCGGCAGGATCACGACGCGGGGCGACGGCCCGATGGACGCCAGCAGGTCGCGGTCGACATCGACCATCGACGGGGTGAACTCCCCGCTGCCTACCAACCCGATGCGGGAGTAGGCGAGCGGGTCGTCCATCGGCTTACCTTACGGGCCGCACCCCTCCCGTTACCACTTGCGGTAGGGCAGGAACTTGCCGTTGTAGGAGATCTTGACCCGGTCGCCCTTGGGGTCGCTGACGCGCTCGATGTCGATCTCGAAGTCGATCGCGCTCATGATCCCGTCGCCGAAGCGTTCATGGACGACCGCTTTGATCGCCGGGCCGTAGACCTGGCTGACCTCGTGGAGGCGGTACATCAGCGGGTCGGTCGGCACGGTCATCCCGAGGGCACCCTTGCTCGGGGGCTCCTGCAGCACCGCCTCGGCCTGCTTGGCCTCGTCACCCTCAAGCTCGAGCAGGGAGACCAGCAGCGAGGCCTCGTGGGCGTCCAGCGTGGCCTGGCCCATCATCGCCGCCGCCGTCCAGACCGCATGCCGGCCCAGCTTGTCGGCGATCTCCTGGTAGGTCAGGCCCGTGCGCCGGCGGGCTTCTGCGAGGACGTTGCTGCAGGTTGCTCGATCCATGGCCGCCACCTCCTCTGCGTCGTAGAAAGCCTTCGAACCGCCCGCCGCTAACGCTAGCGCGAGCTGGGTTTACAAAGCCAACTCGTCACCCCGATTCGGACTGGGCCCGCGCTTCAGGCTGCGGCTGGTAGGCACCGGTCACCACCGGCGACGTCCCCAGCAGCCAGACGGCAGCCAGCACCAGGCCGGCGGCGATCAGCTCGACCGCGATCGCCCCGGGGGCGGTGGCGAAGGTTTCGGCGAACAGGATGATGCCGATCACGCTGCTGGCCACCGGCTCGACCGCGGTCAGCGCCGGCAACGACGAGTTCAGCGGGCCGGCCTGGAAGGCGCTCTGGACCAGCACGGCGCCCAGCAGCCCGACCCCAATCAGGACGTAGACGTACCACCCATCAAGCACCTCCCAGAACCCGTGGGCCTGGAGCACGTCGACTGCGCTCTTTACGAGGGCGTCGCTCGCGGCAAAGCTGATCGCCGCCCCGATTGCCAAGAGGGCGGGGCGCAGCCGACGACTGGCCCGGCGGGAGGTCGCCAGCAGGACCACCACGCCCGCTGCGGACAGCCCGCCGGCGATCACCCACCGGTTGAACGGGACGGTCGACCGCCCGGCAGTCGGCGAGCCCACCGCCAGCAGCAACCCGAGGCCGACGGTCAGGGCGCCCGATCCCGCCCACTCCTTGCCGCTCAAGGCCCGGCGGTCCCACAGCGCCGAGATGATGAGGGCGAAGAACAGGCCGCCGGTCAGCAGCGGCTGGACCAGGGTCAGCGGGCCCTGGCCGAGGGCGGTCGCCTGGAGCACGAACCCGGCGGTGTCGGCGGCGATCCCGGCGGTCCACAGCGGCCGCCGCACGAGGTGGACGAGGAGGCCCAGGCGCAGGTGCCGCCCGCTCGGGGCGGCGACCGCCTCGCGGTGCTGCATAACCGCGGCAAGGCCGTAGAAGAACGCAGCCCCCACCGACAACAGGTAGACCATCCGCTAAGTATCTCCATCCGGACGGCTTCTCTGACGGCGACGCTTGACACCCCTGGACCGGTGCGAAAGCGTCGGGGGACTGGCGGCGCCCATCCGCCCGATGCGGGGTGTCGGGAATCGAGCGGGGAGAGGAGAAGCCCATGACGAACAACAGCTCCGTGTGCAGGTTCTTCAGCAAGGTCGGGGTCAGCCACTGCGCCACGGCGGCCAAGTGGCTGATCGAGAAACCGGTAGAGCTGCTCATCGTCGTGGTCGTGGCCGTTGTGATCAGCAAGCTGGTCGCCCGGCTGACCCGCAAGTTCATCACCTCGCTGGGCACTCGCGGCGCCATCCAGCGGGGATCGGCCCGGGCGCCCCGCCGGGCCTATGCGCTGGCCTCGTCCGCTGCCGGGGTGTCCCGGGCGATCGTGTGGGTGATCGCCTTCCCGACCCTGCTGAGCATCCTCGACGTCAATCTCGGCCCGTTCGTCGCGGTGACGACGGTCGTCGGGGCCGCGCTGGGCTTCGGCGCTCAGAGCCTGGTGAAGGACCTACTGAGCGGCTTCATGATCCTGGCCGAGGACCAGTACGCGGTCGGAGACCGCATCGCCCTGCCCAACAGGGAGCTGGCCGGGATCGTCGAGGACGTCAACCTTATGCGCACCCGGATGCGGGCCGACGATGGCAACGTCTGGTTCATCGCCAACGGCGAGATCCGCCAGGTCGCCAACCTCAGCCTCGACTGGGTCCGGGCCACCGTGGACATCGTCCTGCCCTACGGAGCCGACCTCGACGCCGCCCTCATCACCGCCGCCGACGAGGCCCACATCATGGCCGCCGAGCCGGAATGGTCGACGGTCATGCACTCTGCTCCGGAGGCCTACGCCCAGACCATGGACCAGGACAGCCTGACGCTGCGGGTGACCGCCCGCACACCGCCCGGTACCGCCCTCGGGGTCAGCCGGACGCTGCTGCAGCGCATCCTGAGCCGCCTGCACGATGCGGGCCCGCTGCTGGTCCACACCAAGCTGGTGACGAACCCGGACGGGTCGGTCGTGATCAGCTCCCCGGTCACCGGCCAGCCGCCCGACGCCCCCGCCGACGCGATCGGAGACCAACCAGCGCCAGCCGCCGGGCAGCCCACAGTGGAGGGCGCCGCGGAACCCGCTGCGAACCCCTCCGCCGGGCCGGAGGCTTCCCCGGAAGGCTAAGCCGGGCGCTGAGCGGGGCGCTGGCCGCTTAGCTACCCTTACAGATTGTGGAGTTTTGTCGCCTTCGCCGAAAAGCCGGAAAAAACTCCACAATCCGCTTGGCGGTGGGCCCTAAAGGGCGGTGGCGGGGTAAGATGGGCCCGTAGCTCTCTCGTTTGGAGGACCGATGGGCTGGGATCTTTTCTCCCCGGACAAACTCCTGCTGGTGGCTGTGGTCGGCCTGATCCTGTTCGGGCCGAAGCGGCTTCCGCAGATGGGGCGCAGCATCGGCCGCTGGCTGGGCGAGTTCCGCTCGGCAGCAGGCGGGCTCCACGACGAGCTCAAGGCTGGCATGAGCGAGCCGCCGACGGCGACCGCAACCGAGCCGGCGAAGGCCGTCGAGATGCCGGCCGAGCCCGCCAAGCCTGCAACGCCGCCCGCCGCCGAATAGCGGGACCCCGCGCCGTAAGGCCGTGAGGCTGCTTCGCCGCGGCGTTTAGCCGACGTTTAGCCGACGTTTAGGCGAACGGCGGGCCCTGTTGTTGGGCGAAGTGCTTGCTCAGCATGCGTTCCTGGTGCTGGTAGGACGACCCGATCTCCTGCCCGTACAAGATTGAGGGCGCCTCGCTCAGCTCCTCGAACACCAGCTTGGCGACCCGCTGGCCGTGCTGGAGCATGAACGGCACGTCGTGTGCCCGGACCTCCATCACCGCCTTGCTGCCCTGCTGTTCTCCGGGTGCCCGCTGGGTGGCCGCCGTGTGGCCGAAGCCTGGGTCGAAGAACCCGGCGTAGTGCGTGCGCAGCTCGCCGCTCGTCGGGTCGTAGGCGGTCATCTCCGCCGAGTACTCGGGAGGGATCCGCACCCGTTCCTTCGAGATGAGCAAGTAGAACTCCTCCGGCTCCAGCACCAGCCGGTTCCCGCGCTCGTGGTGGACCGGCTCCCAGAAGTCGTCCGGGTCGTAGTGGTTGCGCTTGGTCAGGTCGAGCAGCTGGCTGTTCTTCTTGGCCCGGAAGCCGACCCGGCCGCCCGCCTCGCCCAGCAGGTCGACACTGAGGAACAGCCCGTCGCCCAGAACCAGGTCGCCCGCAGGCACCGCCGCCGCCCCGGAGAAGAGGATTGGTTCGGCGGCGTGCATCGCCACGACCTGCGGGTCGTCGCGGCGGGACTTGCCGGCCTGGAGGCGGAGCTGGTTCAGCGACAGCTCGGTGCGCACGAAAACCGTGAACGACCGGGAGACCAATTCCAGGTACAACCGGCCCCGGTAGCCGGGCGGGACCTCGTCGAAGCTGTGGCCCTCGTCGGTGATCACCCGGGTGAAGATGTCCAGGCGGCCGGTCGATGACCGCGGGTTGGTCCGGGCGCTGAGGCCGGGCGGGAGGTCGAGCTCCTCGATCAGCGGCACCAGGTACGGCCGGTTCCGCTCGAGGATGGCGCCGTCGCGAAGATCGATCTGACCCATCGAGAGCTCGGTGAGCTTGGCCTCGATCCGCTCCCCCTCCGGCAGGAAGCTGCAGCGCAGCCGGTAGGCCGTCTCCCCCAGTCGCAGGTCGACGCTGGCCGGTTGGATGCTCGAGCGCGGGATCCGGTAGCGCTCCGAGCCGATCACACCCTGGGCGACTGCCAGTTCCAGCCACTGGCTCGGCAGCACCCCGGTGACGCCGGCGGGGAGGCCGAACGAGGTCGCCAGCGCAACGTCTCTCCTCATGCCTTCCTCCCGGAACGCCCTCCTCCCGGAACCGCAGCCGGTGCGAGACCGCACTGGCGTCACCCTACAGGGTCTTCGCAGGCTGATCGGCCGGGCGGCTCAGGCGCCGCGGAGTCCGCTGACGATCTCCAGGACGTCGAGTTCCCGCGCCCGCAGGCGGCGGGTCGCCATCGCCAACCCGAGCCGCCAGAGCGCCAGCCCGTACACGGTTGAGGCGACACACACCAGCGGGAAACCGGCCGGCCACGAGTTCAGCGAGAACACCACGGCGCTGGCGACCGGAACGAGCAGCGCCAGGACAACGGCCATCGCCAGCAGGCCGCTCAGCGCGGTGAGGCAGCCAGGCCCGGCCCACAGGTTGGTGGCGGCGTCGGGCAGCGGGAACGGGGCGAGGACCGAGACCTGGTTGGCGACCCCGAGGGCGACCCCGGCGACCCCGGCCCCGATCAGGATGGCGGCAGGGATGTAGGCCCAGCCGCCGATGATCAGGGCGAGCAGGGCGGCACCGGCGGTGACGACGATGAGGCCGAGGACTGCCGAGGCGAGGTTCTTGCCCCGGAAGTCGACCGCAGGGTCCCGGCCGGAGGCGACGTTCAGCCAGTAGGCGGCGCTGTCACTGCCGAACTGATTGAGCGCCTGCAGGCCGAACACCAGGGCCGCCCCGGCGGAAAGCAGCACGAGGTGGGGCGAGGGTTGGCGGTGGGCGAAGGCGACGGCGGGGAGCCCGATGATGAAGATCACCGTCACCAGGGCGGCCCGGCGGCGGGGATCGCGCCAGGTGTAGCGCAGCTCTTTGGCCGCCACCGCGCCCACCCGGGTCCGGGGCAGCAGGGCGAACGGTCCGGCGAAGAGGTCGGCACGGCCGCGGCTGGTCTTCTTGCTGGCGCCGGCCTCGGCGGTCGTGAGCGTCCGCTGCAACGCCCAGGCCCACAGTGCGAGCAAAGCGACGATCACGCCCGCGGTGGCGGCGAGCAGCCCCAGTGCCGGCACGGTTTTGCCGCCGCGGGCGTCGAGGATCGCCCGGGCCAGCCACCCGGAGGGCAGCCAGAACAGGCTGCGGGTCGCCCCGACCGAGAGGCCGTGCGGGCCCAGACTCACCGACAGGTGGGGCAGGATCTGGGTGGCGAGCAGCGGCAGCACGGCCACGATGGCAATCACGAAGACGAGGAGGTCGCGGCCCCGGCGGGAGCGCAGGACCCCGGACAGCGCCGTCGTGACCGCCCGGGAGCCGGCGACGCACAGCAGCAGCTCCAGGGCGACGGCCAGCCCCGACAAACCGAACGCGGCGAGCGTGTGCGTCGCGCCGAGCGAGCCGACCAGCGCCAGCAGCGTCCCGGCGGGGGCGACCCCGACCAGCGACGCGCAGACCAGCCCGCCCATCAGCGACCGCCGGGACAGCGGGAAAAGGGCCAGCCGGGACGGGTCGAGCGTCTCGTCGGAGCCGAGGCCCATCAGCGGGACCAGGAGCCAGCCGACGAAGAAGGCGTCGAAGAGCAGCGGCACTGCTGCCCCCCGCGAGGCGGGGGCGAGGAAGACGCTGATGCTGGTCAGCACGATCCAGGCCCAGGCCACGACGCCGACGACGAGACTCACCACGCGCCTCGGCCCCGAACGGAGGGCGTTGCGCAGCAGTGCGATCTTCAGGTCGACGAGGTGCCGAGCCATCCGAGGTTGTTGCCCGAGGGTTGGTCGCCGCCGACCAGGCGGACGAAGGCCTCCTCCAGCGAGCTGCCTCCCCGGACCTGGTCGAGGGGCCCGTTGGCGACCAGCCGGCCCTGGTGGACGATGCCGACCCGGTCGCACAGCCGCTCGACCAGCTCCATCACGTGGCTGGAGAAGACGACGGTCGCCCCGCTGCTGATGTGGCGCTCGAGGACCGCCCGGATGCTGCGCGCCGACACCGGGTCAACCGCCTCGAACGGCTCGTCGAGGAACAGCACCCGCGGGCCGTGGATCAGCGCCGCGGCGAGGCCGATCTTCTTCTTCATGCCGTGGCTGTAGTCGATCACCATGGTCGATGCCGCCTCGGCCATGCCGAACGCCTCCAGCAGCTCCCGGCTCCGCTCGGCGACCAGGTCCCCCGGCAGGCCGCGGAGCAGGCCGTTGAAGGTCAGCAACTCGGCGCCGGTCAGGCGCTCGAACAAGCGGAGGTCCTCGGGGAGCACGCCCACGATCGACTTGGCCCGGACGAGGTTGTGCCACACCGAGATGCCGTCGATCCACACGGCCCCGGCGTCGGGCCGGAGCAGGCCGGTGCACATGCGGAGCGTCGTCGTCTTGCCCGCGCCGTTCGGGCCGACCAGGCCGAAGAAGCTGGCTCTGGGGATGTCGAGGTTGAGGTCGGCGACCGCCACCTTGGTGCCGTAGGACTTCCAGAGGCCACGGATCTGGAGTGCGAAGGGGGCCGGCTCAGCGGCGCCCTGCCCTCCCGGGACGGCGCGCGCCGGGTCGGTCTCGATGCTCACACCACCATGGTGCCGCACGATCCCGCCGCCCGCGGCGGGCGCGCCCGGGAGCTTCAGGCCAGCCGGTCAATCCGGCCGCGGCGGTGCGTCGCCGGGCTCACAAGCCGGTCGTTTCTCGTGTGCGCGGCC
>DAIQBQ010000143.1:0-8023 GCA_036781065.1 Actinomycetota bacterium | reverse complement strand
CCGCCCGAACACTGGCGGCTGGCCTTCCAGGGCAATGTGCACGAGATCTCCCGGGCCGACTTCGACATCGTGCGCGCGGAGATCGAGAAAGCGGCGACGGAGGCGGCCTGAACTGGGGGTGACCGAGGGGACTTGAACCCCCGACCTCCGGGACCACAACCCGGCGCTCTAACCAGTTGAGCTACGGCCACCATCGACGGCGGGCGACCTGAAGTCCCCCGTGCGCTTCGATCGTAGCACCCCCAGCAACTACGGAAGGAGTGGGAGCGGGCCAGGTGAATGCGATCGCGGACGCTGTGGTGGTGGGTGGTGGGATCCTGGGCTGCGCCGTGGCCAGCGAGCTGGCCCGTCACGGCGCAGCAGTGACCCTTGTCGAGCGCGGACCCATCGCCGCCGGCGCCTCCGGACGCAACCACGGGCTGCTGTTCCGGCCGGAAGACCCGGTCCTGGACCCGCTGTACCGGTCTTCGCTGGCCGGCTACCGGGAGCTGGCGACGACGACCGAGCTCGACCTCGGTCTCGACGAACGGCCGGTCGGTCTGCTGGTCGTCGTCACCAGCGAGGCGAGCTGGCCGGCGGGCGAGCGCGAGGCGGCATCGGCAGCACGAGGGGGGATCCTGGTCGAGCGGCTCGACCCCGCCGGGCTGCGGGCGGTGGAGCCGGCGCTCGCCATGGGCCTCCAGGGCGGGCTGCTGATCGACGACGGGATCCGGGTCGACCCGGCCGCCTTGACGCTGGCGTTGGCCGAGGAGGCCCGCCGGCGGGGGGCCGAGATCTTCACCTACACCGAGGTCAAGCAGATCCTGGTCTCCGGGACGCGGGTCCGGGGGGTGGCCACCGACGCCGGGGTGATCGCCGCTCCGGCGGTTGTCGACGCCGCCGGCCCCTGGGCGGCCAAGCTGGCCCGCACTGCGTCGGCCGAGCTTCCGATCGGTGGCATCCGGGGGTGGATCGTGCTGACCGGCCCCCGCCCGGGGCTGATGCACCATGTCGTGGAATCGGCCGGATGGCACCTGGCCGCCGGCGACCCCGGCCCGTTGCCGCCCACGGTGGGGGAGCTCGGCTCGGCTGGCCCGGCCCGCCAGGACGTCGGGACGCTGGTCCAGCAGAACCGGGGTGGCCACGTCCTCCTCGGCGGGTCCCGAGCGGCCTCGTTGACCGAGGAGCCCGGGGGACCCGAGTCGGCGGCCGAGATCGCCCGGGGCGCCGCCCGGCTGGTCCCGGCGCTGGTGGAGCTGCCGGTGCTGGCGGCCTGGTCCGGGGTGCGGCCGACCAGCCCCGACGGGCGGCCGGTGATCGGTGCGGTCCCCGGGTTCGACGGCTTGTTCATCGCCGGTGGCCATGGTGGGCAGGGGGTATCGCTCGGCGCCGGGAGCGGGTTGTTGGCGGCGGAGTTGGTGCTCGGGCTGGAGCCCTCGTTCAACCCGCGGCCGTTCGAAGCTGGCCGGTTTTCGGCCGGTAGAACGCCCGGCAACGGGTAAGGGTGGACGGAGGGCCCCTCCCACGTTCGGGCGGGTCTACTTATTTGGGACTACGTGGGTGGACTAGTAGATTTTGCAGGCTAGTCTCGGAAAGCCGAAGCTCCGATCATCTGAAAGACAGCCCGCACCGAGACGTGGCTGCCCTTGAAGGGGGGTTCCATGTCGGAACTGACCATCGTTTCATGCCCCACCTGCGGCCTGCCCGCGGAGCTCATCACTCGCCTTGAGGAAGCGACCGAAGCCGGTCGCCCCGACATCGTTATCCGCTGCCTCGACGACCACGTCTCCACCATCCCGCTGACCCCGGCCACGGCCCAGCTGAAGGTTGAGCTGGCCCGGCTCGTGCTGCCCGCCGATGGTTCGGAGGAACCGGCCGAGGTCCTGCCGATCCGGCCGCGGCGCGGCCCGCTCCGGGCGCTGGGCGACGGCTTGCGCTGGATCATCCGGTCGATCCAGGGCATGTCGCAGGGGTGGGTGCGGGCACTGTGGTTCTGCTACGGGGCCGCCGCTGCCGCCCTGTTCATCCGCCAGCCGTTGGCGGCCCTGGTCGTGCTGCCGCTGACCATCCCGGTGATCGGGCTCGCCCGGGCCCGCCGATCCTGGCGGGAGTTCGCCGCCGTCACCTTCCCGGCCCGCCCCGAGCCCACCGGCGACGAAGACGACGAGGAGCAAGCCGCCTGAGTCCGTAGCCTCGCAACCGCCTCACCAGAGCAGCGCAATCTAGTCAAAACAGGTTGCGCTGCTTTCGCGTCAGTGGCGTTGGCGGCCCGGGTAACTGTCCTGATTCCAGGCGGATTTCGCACGGAAAACAGGACAGTTGCCCGCGCGGCGGCCACAGGCAGCGGCGTCAAAGCCCAGGACGAGAGGCCCGGCGGGCGGCCTGAGGCCCAGGCGCGCAAGCTTTCACGTCAGGGGCCAGCCCATCAGCTAACCGCGCAGGCCGGTGGTAGAATAGGAATGTCCGTTTTACCGAGAAACGCAGGAAAGCGGGCCCGCACGGCAGTGGAGTTCCCTTTGGTGGTGGCCTGGGAGGGGGCGGAGTCGACCCCCCCGTCCCCTCCCCGATCCACCAACCCGGAACCCACCCACCACCCTCCAGGCCCGGTCGCACCAACCTTGAGGCCCGGTCGCAGCAACCTTGAGGCAGCGCACCAGGCCGTGCCCGATGGCACCAAGCCGGCACGGCTTCCCACTGAACCCCCTTAGGCCCGCCGGCTGACGCTCCCGATCCCACCCTCTCGGGCTCCGTTGGCCGGCGCGAGCCCATTCCCTACTATTTCTATGGGCTTGCTATTTATATCACTTTGCCCCGTGCAAAATGCATTAAGCCCTGCTACAGTTGCGGCGCAGGGCCTCACTTTTCCACGCCCGTCCAAGTCGCACCAAGGGAGCCGACGTGAACAAGCCTGACGCACCGTTGCGGCTCGCCTCGCCAGCTGCCCCCGGAGGGCACCCGCCCCCCCCACCGGTCCCGCTGGACGGCTCCAAGGCGTATGCCAAGGTCGACTTCGGTCCTCCGCCCCATGGCGGCGTGCTGGCCTCCCGACTCGCCGGTCCGGAGGAGCGGGACCGCTGGCTCGACCAGGTCCCGGTGCTGAATTCGGTGACGCTGACCGCCCGGGAGGCGGCCGACATCGAATGCCTGGCCGTGGGCGCCTTCAGCCCGCTGGAAGGGTTCATGGGCAAGGCCGACTACCGGTCGGTCGTCGCCGACATGCGCCTCGCCAATGGGCTGGTATGGAGCCTGCCGGTCACCCTGGCCGCTACCGCCGAGGAGGTCCTCCTGCTGAAGAAGGGCGGCGACGTGGTGCTGCGTGACCCCCAGGGCGAGCCGCTGGCGATCCTGCACCTGGACGAGATCTTTGCCTACGACCGGGAGGAGGAGGCCGAGAGCGTCTTCCGCACCTCGGAGGCCGCCCATCCGGGCGTTGCCGCGCTGCTTGCCCAGGGCGAGTGGCTGCTCGGGGGCACCGTGACCGTGCTGCGGCTGCCCCGGGGCCGCCCGTTGGTCTCCTACCGGCTGACGCCCCGCGAGGTGCGCCGGGCGGTGGCCGACCGGGGGTGGCGCACGGTCGTCGGCTTCCAGACCCGCAACCCGATCCACCGCGCACACGAGTACCTGACCAAGTGCGCCCTCGAGCAGGTCGACGGTCTGCTGCTGCATCCGCTGGCCGGCGAGTCGACAGGCGACGACGTCCCCGCCGACATCCGCATGCGCTCCTACGAGGCGCTGATGGCCGGCTACTACCCGCACGACCGGGTGCTGCTCTCGGTGTTCGTCGCGGCAATGCGCTACGCCGGCCCGCGGGAGGCGGTCTTCCACGCGCTGTGCCGCAAGAACTACGGCTGCACCCACTTCATGGTCGGCCGGGACCACGCCGGGGTCGGCAACTACTACGGGACCTTCGACGCCCAGGACATTTTCGGCGAGTTCACCGCCGGCGAGCTGGGCATCGAGCCGATGTTCTTCGACGACGCGTTCTGGTGCACGGTCTGCGGAGGCATGGCCACCGCCAAGACCTGCCCGCACGGCCCGGGCCACCGGGTGACCTTGCCCGGCGCCGAGGTCCGGCGCCGGCTCAGCTCGCGGGAGCCGCTGCCGCACGAGTTCATCCGCCCGGAGGTGGCCGAGGTGCTGCGGGCGGCGTTTGCGGACGACGACGAAAGGAGGCGTGATGCCCCGGTTCGGTGAAGGGCAGTGGGCGCTTGGCTACCAAGAGCCACTGAACAAGAACGAGCGCACGAAGCGTGACGACGACGGGCTGAACGTCCGCCAGCGCATCGAGACCGTCTATTCCAAGGAGGGATTCCGTTCGATCTGGCCCGACGACCTGCGCGGCCGGATGCGCTGGTGGGGCCTGTACACCCAGCGCCGCCAGGGCGTGCCCGGCGGGGCGACCGCCACCGCCGAGCCGTGGGAGCTGGAGGACGAGTTCTTCATGATGCGGATCCGCAACGCCGGCGGGCGGATGACTTCCGAGCAGCTGCAGGCAGTCGCCTGGGTGTCCGAGCGGTTCGGCCGGGACGTCGCCGACGTCACCGACCGCCAGAACATCCAGCTGCACTGGATCCGCATCGAGGACGTGCCCCGGATCTGGGAGAAGATCGAGTCGGTCGGGCTGACCACGTGCGAGGCCTGCGGCGACACGCCGAGAGCGTTCCTCGGCTGCCCGCTCGCCGGGGTCGACCGCGACGAGATCTTCGACGCCACCCCTGAGCTGATGGCGACCCACCGCCGCTTCGTCGGCGACCCGTCGTTCTCCAACCTGCCCCGCAAGTTCAAGACCTCGATCTCCGGCTGCGCCCAGCAGTGCGCCGCCCACGAGATCAACGACGTGTCGTTCATCGGGGTCCGGCGCGGCAGGGAGGTGGGCTACGACCTGTGGGTCGGCGGGGGGCTCGGCTCCAACCCCAAGTTCGGCAAACGGCTGGGGGTCTTCGTCGAGCCGTACCAGGTGCCCGAGGTGTGGGCCGGGGTCACCGGGGTCTTCCGTGACTTCGGTTACCGGCGGGCGCGCAACCACGCCCGGCTCAAGTTCCTGATGGCCGACTGGGGGCCGGACAAGTACCGCGAGATCCTGGAGAAGCAGTACCTCGGCTACGCCCTGCCCGACGGCGAGCCGGCTCCGGCGACGACGACCGCGCAGCGTGACCACGTGGGCGTCTTCGAGCAGAAGGACGGCAACTGCTACGTTGGCTTCGCCCCCCGGGCGGGGCGGATCTACGGCCACCAGCTGCGGCTGGTGGCCGACCTGGCAGACCGGTTCGGGGCCGGCTGGGTGATGGCGACCACGCAGCAAAAGCTGGTGATCACCGGGGTCGCCCCGTCCTCGGTCGACGAGCTGGTCGCCACGCTGGATGGCCTCGATCTGCAGGTCCATCCCAGCCCGTTCCGGGTCGGCACGATGTCGTGCACCGGCATCGAATTCTGCAAGCTGGCCCTGGTCGAGACCAAGCACCGGGCCGACTGGCTGTACCGGGAGCTCGAGGACCGGCTGCCCGAGTTCGCCGAGCCGATCCGGATCAACATCAACGGGTGCCCCAATGCCTGTGCCCGCTTCCAGCTGGCTGACATCGGGTTCATGGGCTCGGTTGGCCACGCCTCCGACGGCACCAAGGTCGACCAGTTCCTGGTCCACCTGGGTGGGCACCTGGGGAAGGACTACACCTTCGGGCGGAAGGTGAAGCGGCTGAAGGTGCCCGCCTCCGAGCTGGCGAACTACTGCGAACGGTTGCTGCGCCGGTTCCTGGCCTCCCGGGAGCCCGGCGAGCCGTTCCACCAGTGGGCGGCCCGCGCGCCCGAGGCTTGGCTGGTATGAGCGAGGCGGTCGGCGCAGCCGCCGCGACCGGTGCGGTGCGGGCCGACCGGGGTGTCGTCATCTGGCTCACCGGCCTGCCGTCGGCCGGCAAGTCGACCATTGCCTCGGCATTGGCGCCGGCGCTGCGTGCCCGGGGGGAACGGGTGGAGGTCCTCGACGGCGACGTCGTCCGCGAGAACCTGTCGAAGGGGCTCGGGTTCGCCAAGGAGGACCGGGACATCAACATCCGCCGGATCGGGTTTGTGGCTGAGCTGCTGGCCCGCAACGGCGTCAAGGTGATCACGGCTGCGATCTCGCCCTACCGGGCGATCCGCGACGAGGTGCGGGCGCTGGCGGGCGAGCACTTCCTGGAGGTGTATATCGCCACACCGCTGGAGGTTTGCGAGTCCCGGGACGTCAAGGGTCTCTACGCCAAAGCACGCAGCGGCCAGCTCAGCGGCTTCACCGGCGTCGACGACCCCTACGAGCCGCCGCTCAACCCGGAGGTCGAGATCGCCACCCAGGGCCAGACCGTCGAGGAGTCGGCGGCCCGGATCATCGACGCCCTGGTCGAGCGGGGGTACCTCGATGCCCGCTGAAGCTGCCGCCTCGTTGCCTTCTGAGCTCCCCGAGCTCCCCGACCTCGACGATGCCTCGGCCGAGTACATCCTGACCTGGGCGATCGAGCGGTACTTCCCGGACATGGCGGTCGCCTGCTCGATGCAGGACGCCGTCGTCGTCGACCTGGCTTGGCGGATCGAGCCGCGGATCGAGGTCTTCTTCCTGGAGACCGGGTTCCACTTCCCGGAGACCCTGCAGACCGCCGAGCGGATGCGCGCCCGGTACCAACTCAAGCTTGTCTCCGTGCCCCCGGTCGAGAACCCGGCGGTCTACTCCGAGCACGGCTACGAGGCGTGTTGCGCTGCCCGGAAGGTGCAGCCGCTGGACCGCTACCTGGCTGGCAAGCGGGCCTGGGTGACCGGGCTCCGCCGGGCGGAGTCGGCCACTCGTGCGGGGGCGCACGCCCTCGAGTGGGACGCCCGGCGGGGCCTGGTAAAAGTCAACCCGGTCGTCGCCTGGAGTGACGAGCAGATCGACCAGTACATCGCCGCGCACGACCTGATCGTCAACCCGTTGCGGCTTCAGGGTTACGACTCGATCGGCTGCTGGCCGTGCACCCGGGCTGGGGAGGGCCGGGAGGGCCGGTGGCCGGGCCTGGAGAAGACCGAGTGTGGGCTGCACCTGCCGCCGCCGGCGCCCGCTGGGCACCAGCGCCCCCCGGCGAGCTAGCGACGTGAGCGAGCTCGACTCGCCCCGGATCCAGCCCTTCTCCTGCCCGTACTGCGCCGAGGAGGACATTGTCCCCTGGGGCACCCTGGCCGACCCCCCGGGTGTGTTTCTGTGCCACTCGTGCGAACGGCGTTTCCAGCTGCGCTACCTTGGGTCGGGCCCGGGCGCACGCGACGACACCGGGCCGGAACAGGAGGCGGCCACCTCATGGCATTCCGGTACCCGATAACCCTCGACCTGGACAGCCGCCGCTGCGTCGTCTTCGGCGGGAACGCCAGCGCCGAGGACAAGGTCGTGGGGCTCCTCGAGGCCGGCGCGGTGGTGACCGTTGTCGCCCCGTCGGTGACGCCGGGCCTGGCCGGGCTGGCGGCGGCCGGCGCCGTGTCGTTGGAATCCCGTGATTACCGGGGCGGCGACCTTGACGGTGCCTTCCTGGCGATCGCCGCCACCGGCGACCGCTCGCTGAACGCCCGCATCCAGGCGGAGGCCGCGACGGGCCATGTGCTCCTGAACGCGGTCGACGACGTCGAGCACTGCGACTTCGCCGCCCCGGCGATTGTCCGGCGTGGCGAGCTGGCGATCGCCATCTCGACGGGCGGAAAGGCCCCGGCGCTTGCCCGGCGGTTGCGGGAGCGACTGTCCGGCGAATTCGGTCCGGAGTGGGCGACGCTCGTCGGCGTCCTGGCCGAGGCCCGGTCGGCGGCGGGGCCGCGGAGCATCGATTTCGCCAGCTGGGCCGAGCGCTGGAGCCGTGCGCTCGACCAGGACCTGCTCGGCCTGATCCGTGCCGGCAACTCAGGCGGAGCGGTCGAAGCGGTGCGGCGGGTGCTGGCCGGGGAAGCCGTAGCTGCGCCTCCGGCGGGACCGGCCGGCGGCTCCGTTGCCATCGTCGGCGCCGGCCCGGGAGATCCGGAGCTGATCACGGTGCGCGGCAAGGCCCTGCTCGAGGCGGCC
>DAIQBQ010000142.1:0-8032 GCA_036781065.1 Actinomycetota bacterium | reverse complement strand
ACCTCGACGCGTTGAACGGCCTGGCCTACAGCAGCCTCGCCGACGGCCAGCTCGGTCTGGACGACGTCGATCGCCACCACCCGCAGGCCCCGCCAGAAGCTGCCTTTCGTCGCCGGGGTGGCAAACGGAACGCAGGCCCGGGAGAACAGCCCCGCCAGTGGCTCGGCCCCCAGCCGGGTCCGGGCTTGCGTGAGGGCCGGTTGGGTCGGCACCGTCCAGGCCTGACGCCAACCGCTCTCCCAGGCCAGGCCCTCCACCAGGTTGCGCATCACCTCCTCGTAGCCGAGCGAGGAGAACAGTGCGAGGGCCAGCACGTAGTAGGTGACCAGTCGGGCGGGCAGCAGCCGAGAGCGCTGCTGTACCCGGCCAGTTGCCTGAAGGACCTCGTCCACCAGATCCGGAGGGAAGGTACGGGTCAGTACCCCGATCGCGACGTGGTCCGACAGTCGCTGATCGTTCTCGGGTTTGACCCAGCCGGCTCGGGGCACGGCCGGGAGAATACCATGGATGTAACCTTAACTTATGGATATTGGGGCTAGGCGACCAAAGGCGACGTTGATCCCGTGTCGAGCCGCCCGAAGGCGTCCCGGCAGCCGACCTGGACCCGGGCTACGGGCTGGCGACGACGAAGACCGACGCCGAGGGGAAGAAGACCGCCACCGCCTACGCCGACCCCGGGGTTGACCCCGCCGGGGCCACACCACGAGCTACGACTACTCGAATCCGGCGGTGACGAAGATCACCTACACCGACGCGGCGGGAAACAGCGAGAGCACCTCGACCCAGGTGGACTTCGACGGCCGCCAGGTGGCCCTACACCGACGAGCTGGGCAACACCTCGACGGAGACCTACGACCAGGCCTCCCGGGTGACCGCGACGGCCCGGGGCGCCACGGCGCTGACCTCGATCAGCTACGACGCCGCCTCCCGGGGTGTCGACCACCGTCGACGAGGTGGGGGGAGGGAGCTTCTCCTTCGCCTACGACAAGGAACCTCATCCCAGGGTGTGGAGGATTTGGTACCTGCCAGGTGCACTATCCTCCACACCCCGCCAGGCGGAGGGTCGCGGCCCAGCAGTGGCTGTCCACGAGCTAACCCCTGGGGTGCGGCGGCCAACTCCTCCTACACCTACCCGCCCGCCAAGCGGATCGTCTCGCAGAGCTCCGAGGGCCAGACCAGCTCGTTCGGCTACGATCCGGCCGGCAGGCTGAGCGCTCAGGTGGTGAACGGGGTGACGAGCACGGGGGTCATCCCCCAAGGCCTTCGGCCGCTTCGAAGGGTTGGCCCCCAACGACTTGTGGATCGGCGACCCCCTGTTGGCCCACGCAGAAGGCTGACCGGGGACCATGTCTGAGATCCCGATCAAGGCACCCATCCTTCTCCTTGTAGGCGGGGTTCTCTTTGGATTTATTGGCCTCGTGTTCCGTCTGCCGTACGACATGGGTCGCTGGGTGGGGCCGAAGGGCAGGGAAACAGATAAGTCGGCATTTGCAGCTAGACTAACGCGTTTCCTATTTTGGCCGATAGGAGGTATCCTCGCTTGTATCGGTCTCGTCCTGCTAGTGGTGAGGCTATTTTGATAACCGCAGCCCTCGCAGCGATTATACCGCCCGCCTCGGGTGAATCACTTAAACACACCCGCTGACAAGGAGCGCCTGCCTGCCTAGCCTGGGTCTCCAGCGGCGGGCTAAGAGCAGTAGGACGGAGACCAGGATGATCAGCGCACCCCCAGCGACGCTCGCCCACAGCCACCGGTGTCCTGTTTTGCGGGAACCCGGTGAAGTTGGCCCTGCAACAACGTAGGTTCCCAGCTGACCTACGCTTGTCGAGGCTGTCCTGTCGGAAGCCACGATCTCGGTTGGAAGCGCTCGCCACGACGAACCGTCCCAGAAGAGGATTCGGTCGGCCGAGCCAACAAACCTCAGGGCCACGGAGGCCGAGGCTAATGCTGCAGCCCGGGATCCCGAAGGTAGGAAGGTGGCACTGATTGCATATGCGTTGGAGCGGTAAGCGAGCCCGGCGGGAGGCCCAGCTAGGGTCCTGGGATCCAGAGGTGTCACGGTCACGGTGACGGACGTCGCACTGGGCGGGGGCGCGAACGATCCGGGTGCAAGCGCAACGAGTGCCTGCCCATCGAGTGTGCCGACTGAGTTGGCGGTCGCGGACGGCGTTAGTGCCTCGTCTGCCCCACCGCTCAGCGCCGTGCCAAACCCCGGCTGACCTCGGGGGACAACCCAATTGTAAGGTGGGACTGGAGCCTGCTGAGCCGGTCGATCGAGAGTCCAGGCAGCGGTTGGCCACAAAGTGAGAACGAGGACTGCGGCGAGAACGCGCAACACACGAGCGCTCTAGGCCTCAACGGTCCCGGCGGCCCCTGCCGCCCTACCGCCCGGGTCCGCCACGAATTCGGCGAACCGGGCCAGGACCGGCTGCGAGCTCTTCACCTTCAACCGGTAGCCGTCGGCGGCGAACGTCTCCTCCAGCACCTCGGCCTGTTCGTGGATCTGGCTGCGGATGTCGCCGCGGTCGAAGGGCACCAGCAGACCGACAACCAGCCGGGTGGCGGCCACGTGCTCGGCCACCGCTTCCAGCAACTCAGGCAGCCCCTCCCCGGTCCGCGCAGAGATGAACATCGCCCCCGGGAAGCGCGCGCTCAGCGCCCCCGCCACGGAAGGCTCCGCCAGGTCGCGCTTGTTGAAGGCGAGAATCGCCGGCACCTCGCCGGCCCCGATCTCGGTCAGCACCCGCTGGACCGCCTCGATCTGGGCGACCGGGTCGGTCTGAGCGGCATCGACGACATGCAGCAGCAGGTCCGAGCCGGCCGTCTCCTCCAGCGTCGACCGGAACGCCTCCACCAGCATGTGGGGGAGCTTCTTGACGAAGCCGACCGTGTCGATCAGCACCACTGCCCGGCCGTCGGGGAGCTCCAGCCGCCGGGCGGTCGGGTCCACCGTGGAGAACAGCCGGTCCTCGACCAGTGCCCCGGCCCCGGTCAGGGCGTTCAGCAGGGTCGACTTGCCCGAGTTCGTGTAGCCGACCAGCGACACCTGCGGCACGCCGGTGCGCACCCGGCGGCTCCGCTTTATCTCCCGGGTCCGCTCGACGTCCTCCAGCTCGGTCTTCACCTTGGCCAGCCGCTTGCGGATCCTCCGGCGGTCGACCTCAAGCTTGGTCTCGCCGGGGCCTCTCGTCGGCCCCCGGGTGCCGATGCCGCCCCCGATCCGGCTCATGACGTCGCCCCAGCCGCGCAGCCGCGGGATCTGGTAGTTGAGCTGGGCCAGCTCGACCTGGAGCTTGCCCTCGGACGAGTGGGCGTGCTGCGAGAACACGTCGAGGATCAGCCCGGTGCGGTCGATGATCTTCAGCTGGAACGGGGCGAGTGGGTTGACCCCGGCGAGGTCCTCCAGGTTGCGCCCCTGCGCCGGCGCCAGCTCGTCGTCGAAGATCACCATCCCGGCGTCGAGGGTGTAGGCGAGGTCGATCACCTGCTTCGCCTTCCCCCGTCCCAGGTAGGTAGCCGGCTCGGGCGACTCGCGGACCTGAACCACCCGCTCGATGGTGTCGGCGCCTGCGGTGTCAGCCAGCAGCGCCAGCTCCTCCAGCGACGCCTCGGCCTCGGCGACCCCGCCCGCCGACCGGGCCAGGCCGACGATCACTGCCCGCTCCCGCTCTTCGGAACCGACGATCCGAGCCCGTGGTTGCCCACCGCCGGTCTGGCCGGGATTCCTCCCGTCCGGGCGGCCACCGTTGCCGACGCTCAGCTCTCCCGCTCCTTCAGCGCGCGGGCGATCCGCTCGGCCCCTTCCTCAAGCCGGGCGTCGTCGATGGTCAGCGAGAACCGGACGAAGCCCTCGCCGCCCTCGCCGTAGCCGATGCCGGGGGCGACGACGCAGCCCGCCTCCTCCAGCAGGAAGTCGGCGAATGAGGTCGACGACTCGCCGGCGGGGGTCGGCACCCACAGGTAGATCGCCCCCTTCGGCGGGACCAGCGTCCAGCCGGACGAGTTCAGCGCGTCGACCAGGATGTCCCGGCGCCGCTTGTACACCGCGCAGTTGGCGGCAACCGCCTCCTGCGGCCCCTCCAGCGCTTCGATCCCCGCCCGCTGGATGGCGTTGAAGATCCCCGAGTCGATGTTGGTCTTCACCCGGCCGAGCGCCTCCACCGCCACCGGCGACCCCACCGCCCAGCCGATTCGCCACCCGGTCATGTTGTAGGTCTTCGACAGGGAACCGAACTCCAGGGCGACCTCGGTCGCCCCCGGGGTCTCAAGAACGCTCGGGGCGACGTAGCCGTCGTAGGTCACGTCGACATAGGCGGCGTCGTGGGCGAGCAGCAGGTTGTTGGCCGTGCAGAACTCGACCGCGGCGGCGAAGGTGCCCTGCCCGGCGATCGCCGCCGTCGGGTTGTTGGGGTAGTTGAGCCACAGGATCTTCGCCGCCGCCGCGTCCCCGGGGCTCACCGACGACAGGTCCGGCTGGAAGCCGTTGGACTCCGGCATCCGGAGCGGCACCGGGCGGCCCCCGGCCAGGATCGCGCTGGTGGCGTAGACCGGGTAGCCGGGGTCAGGGACGAGGACGGTGTCGCCGGGATCGACGAAGGCTGTCGCCAGGTTGGCGATCCCCTCCTTGGACCCGATGAGCGGGAGCACCTGGGACTCCGGGTCGAGCTCCACGCCGAACCGCCGCCGGTAGTAGGAGGCGATCGCCCGGCGCAGATCGGCCAGGCCGTAGTAGGAGGGGTAGCGGTGGTTCGCCGGGTCCCTGACTGCCGCCACCCCCGCCGAGACGATGTTCGCCGGGGTAGGCCGGTCCGGGTCGCCGATGGCGAACGAGATCACGTCGATGCCCCGGTCCCGCGCCTCGGCGATCCGCCGGTCCAGCGAGGCGAACAGGTACGGCGGCAGGTTGCCGATCCGCTTCGCGGTTCTCACGGGAGCGCTCCGTCGTAGACGTGCACCGCCGGCCCGGTCTGGTAGATGTGGCCGTCCGGGCCGACCTCGACGACCAGGCTACCTCCGAGCGTCTTGACCGTCGCCTTCTCCAGTCCCGCCGCCACCACCGCCGCCGCAGACCCCGACCCGGACGCCAGCGTCGGACCGACGCCCCGCTCCCAGAACCGCACCGCGACGAGGTCCGGGCCTTCGATGGCCACGAACTCGACGTTGGTGCGCTGCGGGAAATGCTCGTGGGTCTCGACCCGGGGACCAAGCTCATTGACCGGAGCGGCCTCGATGTCCTCGACGATGGTCACCGCATGGGGGTTGCCCGTCGCCACCTTGTGCCAGCTACGATCGAACAGCTCGACGGTGCCCTGACGCTCCGCGGCGCCCATGTCGACTTTGACCTTGGCAACCCCGTCGGCCACCTCGAGCTCGGCGACCTTGGCCCGCCCGCCGGCCTCGAGCCGCACCGAGGGATGCGCCCACAGCCCGGCCTCGTGGAGGAACAGCGAGACGCAGCGCACCCCGTTGCCCGACACCTCGGCGCTGCCCCCGTCGGCGTTGAACAGCCGGAAGTGGAAGTCGTAGTCGGGGTTCGACGACGGCACCAGCCGGATCACGCCGTCGGCCCCGATGCCGAAGTGGCGGTCGCAGATGAACCGGGCGAGCTCGGGCGTGACCTCCTCGATGAAGATGATCACAAAGTCGTTGCCCAGGCCCTGGTACTTGGAGAACTCGATCGGTGGCCCCGGCGGGCGTGTCACCGGCTTCGGTGCGGCGGGCTCGCTCATGCTGCGGTCCCCTTCTGTTTTGCGGTCGGCGGGTACGAGGCGGGTTGGCCGGCGGCGATGGCGGCGGCGAGGTACGCGGCGGCCCCGGCGGGGTCGGACGGGAACCAGGCAACCCGGGGGTCGGCCCGGAACCACGACTCCTGGCGGCGGGCGAAGCGGCGGGTGCGCAGCTTGATCTCGGCCACCGCCTCGTCCAGGGTGCACGCCCCGTCGAGGTAGCCGAGCACCTGGGCGTAGCCGAGCGCCTGGACCGAGGTCAGCGAGCTCCGCATCCCGCCGGCGACCAGGGCCTGGACCTCGGCCACCAACCCGCGCTCGATCTGGCGGTCGACCCGGGCCTCGATCCGCCGGTGCAGCTCCTCCCGGGGCCAGGTCAGGCCGGCGACGGTCAGCTGGTAGATCGACCGGTGACCCTCCCAGCCGGTGCGGAAGCTGGAGAACCGGCGCCCGGTCAGCTCGATCACCTCCAGCGCCCGGATCGTGCGCCGGACGTTGGGAGGGTCGATAACGGAGGCGGCCCGGGGGTCGAGGGCGACCAGCCGGTCGTACAGCGCCGCCGCCCCACGTTCCTCCGCTTCAGCCGCCAGCCGGGCGCGTACCGCCGGGTCGGTGGGCGGGAACTCGAGCGGGTCGACAACGGCGCGGAAGTACAGACCGGAGCCGCCGACCAGCAGCGGGATCCGGCCGGCGGCGTGGATCTGCGCAATCGACTCGCGGGCCAGCGCCTGGAAGCGGGCTACGGTGAGCGTCTCGGAGGGATCGGCGATGTCGACCAGCCGGTGCGGCACCGCGGCCAGTGCCTCGGGGGACGGCTTGTCGGTGCCGATGTCCATGCCCCGGTAGACCAGTGCCGAGTCCATGCTGACGACCTCGGGCCCGCCGCCGGACGCCCCGTCCAGCTGCCGGGCGACCTCGATCGCCAGCGCCGACTTCCCTGCCGCGGTCGGGCCGACCAGCGCCAGCACCGGAGCGGCCGGCGGGTTCATGAGGCGGCCAGCACCGGCCGGTCGCACGCTAACTCCCCCTCCAGGTGGTGGGGGGCGGCGGCGGTGATCCGGGCATCGACGAACACGCCTTCCCGGAGCGCGCCGGCGGGGTCCGGGACGTGGACCAGCTTGTTGGTCCGGGTACGCCCGGTGGCCTTTCCGGCGACCTTTTTCGACGGGCCCTCGATCAGCAGCTCGACGGTCTGGCCCACCAGGTCCCGGTTCCGTTCCAGCGACGTGCGCTCCTGGGCGGCCACCAGCCGGTCGAACCGCTCCTGGACAACCGGCTTGGCGACCTGGTCGGTCCGGGCGCCGGCGACGGTCCCCGGGCGGGGCGAGTACTGGAAGGTGTAGGCGGCGTCGTAGCCGACCTGCTCCACCAGCGACAGCGTCTCGCCGAAATCGTCCTCGGTCTCCCCGGGGAAGCCGACGATGATGTCGGTCGTCAGCGCCAGCCCGGGGATCAGCTCCCGGGCCATCGCCACCTTCTCCAGGTAGCGTTCCCGGCTGTACGAGCGCTTCATCTCCTTGAGCAGCCGGGTCGAGCCGGACTGGAGCGGGAGGTGGAGGTGCTCGCACACGACGCCAGAGGCCGCCATCGCCCGGGCGACCGGCTCCCGGAAGTCCTTCGGGTGCGGTGAGGTGTAGCGGACCCGGCGCAGGCCGGGGATCTCGTCCAGCGCCAGCAGCAGGTCGGCGAAGCGGGTGGTCCCGTAGATGTCCCGCCCGTAGCTGTTGACGTTTTGGCCGAGCAGGCAGACCTCGACGACGCCGCCGGCGGCGAGCCCGGTAACCTCGCCCAGGATGTCGCCCAGCCGCCGGGAGTTCTCCTTCCCGCGAACGCTCGGCACGATGCAGAAGGTGCACGAGTTGTTGCAGCCGAACTGGATGGCGACCCAGGCGTGCGTCTTCGACCCGCGGCGGGCCGGCAGCGCCGAGGGGAAGACCTGCAGCGTCTCGGCAAACTCGACGATCGGGATCCCCTGCCGTTCCGCCGCGCCGAGCAGGCCGGGCAGGGCGTCGATGTTGCGGGTGCCGAAGACCACGTCGACGTACGGGGCCTTCTCCACGATCAGCCCGCGGTCCTTCTCGGCCAGGCAGCCGCCGACGACGATCTGGCGGCCGGGGCGCTCGGCCTTCAGATGCTTGATCGCCCCGAGGTTGCCGTAGAGCCGGTTGTCGGCGTTCTCCCGGATGGCGCAGGTGTTGAACAGGACCACGTCGGCGCCGGCCGGGCCGTCCACGGGGCGGTAGCCGGCGGCCTCCAGCAGCCCGGCGATGCGCTCGGAGTCGTGCTCGTTCATCTGGCATCCGAA
>DAIQBQ010000141.1:0-8034 GCA_036781065.1 Actinomycetota bacterium | reverse complement strand
AGCGGGAGATCACCTACGGCGAGTACTCCGGCCGCGAGGGCGACATCGTCACCGCCATCGTCCAGCAGGCCGACCCGCGCTACGTCCTGCTCGACCTGGGCAAGGGCGTCGAGGCGCTGCTGCCCCAGGCGGAGCAGGTCGCCGGCGAGCGCTACGACCACGGCTCGCGGATGAAGGCCTACATCGTCGAAGTGCGCCGGTCGCCGCGTGGGCCGCAGATCATCTGCTCCCGCACGCACCCGAATCTGATCAAGAAGCTGTTCGAGCTGGAAGTGCCGGAGATCATGGACGGCATCGTCGAGATCAAACAGGTCGCCCGGGAGGCCGGCCACCGCTCGAAGATCGCGGTGACCTCCAACGAGACCAACGTCGACCCGGTCGGCGCCTGCGTCGGCCCGAAGGGGTCCCGGGTGCGGATGGTCGTCAACGAGCTGCGCGGCGAGAAGGTGGACATCATCCCGTGGGCCGAGGACGCCGGCCGGTTCGTGTCCAATGCGCTGTCGCCGGCCAAGGTCAAAGAGGTGCGCATCGACGCCGACACCCAGACCGCCGAGGTCATCGTGCCCGACTTCCAGCTGTCGCTGGCGATCGGGAAGGAGGGCCAGAACGCCCGGCTGGCCGCCCGGCTGACCGGGTGGCGGATCGACATCAAGAGCGAGAGCCAGCTCAACCAGGAGCAGAGCCGCCGGCCGCCGCCCGCCGCGGCGGGCCAGGCGGCGGCGGCTTCGTAAGCGGGCGCCGGTGGCGGGCCGGGCAGCGCAGCCGCAGCGCCGGTGCGCCGCCTGCCGGACCCGCCGGCCGAAAGCGGAGCTGCTGCGCTTCGCCCGGGTCACAGGAGCCGCCGGCGCCGCGGCCGGGGTCGAGTTCGACGGCAACCAGCGGAAGCCGGGCCGGGGGGCCTACACCTGCCCGGATGAACGGTGCATCGAGCGTGGGCTGGCCAAGGGCGGGGTGGGGCGGACGCTGAAGGTGGCGATCCGGCAGGACGAGGCAGAACGACTTTCGAGAAGGGCAGTGGAGTATCTTAGGGAGCACAGACCGCTGGGGGCGTTGCTGCTCGTGCAACGCTCGACCGGAACCCCGCGCGGCGGGGTTTCTCCGGGGGAAGAGTCCTAGATGATCAAGATGAGAGTTCATCAAATCGCGAAAGAGCTGGGGATCACTTCGAAGGAGGCCGTGGCGAAACTGGCCTCGCTCGGGGTCACGGTGACGGCCTCGTCGGCCATCGAGGACGACGTCGTCGAGAAGCTGCGCGCCCTGGTGGGCGGGACCGGGAACGGTGCCACGCCCGCAGCGAGGGTCGCCGCTGCCGTTCCGGCGAAGGCCGCTGAGTCACCCGCAGGACGCCCGGCACCGGCGGCGGCCGCCCGTGGCCCGGCAGCCGAGGCCACCCCGAGGCCCGGGCCTGATCCCGAGCCGGTGCCGGCCGAATCCGAGGCGACCATCGTCCCCCACGGCGTAACCGTCGGCGACTTCGCCGAGCGCATCGGCCGGCCTGCCTCCGAGGTGATCAAAACCTTGATGGGCCTCGGCGAGATGAAGACCAAGACCCAGTCGCTGAGCGACGAGGAGATCGGGCTCGTCGCCATCGAGCTCGGGGTCGAGGTCAAGGTCGTCTCGTTGCAGGAGGAGGAGGCGATCACCGCCGAGGCGGTCGCGCCCAGAGGGCAGGCGGCGCCGGCCCAGGCGGATAGAGAGGAGAGCGGCCTGGAGCCCCGGCCCCCGGTCGTCACGGTCATGGGCCACGTCGACCACGGCAAGAGCTCGATCCTGCAGCAGTTCCGCAAGAAGGAGATGCTGTCGCACGAGGCCGGCGGCATCACGCAGGCGATCGGCGCCTACCAGGTCCACGGCAAGGACGGCAGCGCCACCACCTTCATCGACACGCCCGGCCACGAGGCGTTCACCCAGATGCGTGCCCGCGGCGCCCAGGTGACCGACGTCGCCATCCTGGTGGTCGCCGCTGACGACGGGGTCCAGCCGCAGACGATCGAGGCGCTCGACCACGCCCGGGCCGCCCGCGTCCCGGTGATCGTGGCGGTCAACAAGATCGACCGCCCGGAGGCCGACCCGACCCGGGTGCGCCAGCAGCTCGCCGAGCTGGGCCTCCAGCCGGTGGAGTGGGGCGGCGACACCGAGTTCGTCGACGTCTCGGCCAAGGCCGGGACGAACCTCGACCAGCTGCTCGACACCGTGCACCTCGTCGCCGAGATGGAGGAGCTCAAGGCCAATCCCAAGGCCCCCGCCCGGGGGCACGCCATCGAGGCCCATCTCGACCGGGGCCGGGGGCCCGTGGCCACGCTGATCGTGCAGCGGGGAACGCTCCGGCCCGGCCAGCCGGTGGCGTGCGGGGGGGCCTGGGCAAAGGTCCGGTCGCTGCTCGACGAGAACGGCAAGCAGCTCAAGTCGGCGGGGCCGGCCCAGCCGGTACAGGTCAGCGGCTGGTCGCGGCTGCCCACCGCCGGCGACGAGTTCTTCGTCGTCAAGGACGAGCGGGAGGCCAAGCGGCTGGCCCAGGAACGCGAGGCGAAGGAGCGGCAGGCCGAGTTCGTCGCCGGGGGCAAGCCGGCCACCCTTGAGGACCTGCTGTTCAAGACCCGCACTGGCGAGGTGCCCGAGCTGCGGCTGATCCTGAAGGCCGACACCCAGGGGTCGCTGGAGGCGCTGTCGGAGTCGATCGCCAAGATGCACCAGGCGAACCTCCGGGTCAACGTCCTGCGCAAGGGCGTCGGGGCGATCGGCGAGAGCGACGTCACCCTGGGCCAGGCCTCCGACGCGATCGTTGTCGGCTTCGGGGTCCGGCCCGACGCCGGGGCGCGCCAGCTGGCCGAGCGCGAAGGCGTCGACGTCCGCACCTACCAGGTCATCTACCAGCTCCTGGACGATATCGGCGCCGCACTCAAGGGGCTGCTCGCCCCCGAGGAGCAGGAGGTCGTCCTCGGCTCCGCCGAGGTGCGGGCGGTCTTCCGGGTGCCGCGGGCGATCGTCGCCGGCTGCTACGTCACCGAGGGCAAGGTCAACCGGGGGGCCCGGGCGCGGCTGCTGCGCAGCGGGACGGTCATCTATACCGGGCGCATCGCGACGCTGCGCCGGTTCAAGGAGGACGCCCGGGAAGTGGCCGCCGGCTTCGAGTGCGGGCTCACGCTGGAGGACTTCAACGACGTGAAGGAAGGCGATGTGGTCGAGCCCTTCGAGGTGCGGGAGCTCCCCCGGGACTGACCCGGGCGATCAGCGACCATGTTCGTCGGCATCGCCCGCTACGACTTCCTCGTGCCGGGGTCGACGTCGCTCAAGGACAAACGGCAGGCGCTGCGCCGGGTCGTGGGAGGGTTGCGTGCAAAGTTCAATGCATCGGTCGCGGAAGTCGACTTTCAAGACTTGCGGCAACGGGGGGCGATCGGCGTGACCTGTGTGTCGGAATCCTCGTACCATGCCCGCAAGCAGCTGATCGAGATCGAACGGTTCGTGCGAAGCCAGCTCGCCATCGAGGTGCTGGAGGCGTCGACAGAGGTGGTGACCCCTGGTGGGGACTGATGCCTAAGACCTACCCGCGGGCCGAGCGGGTGGAGAAGCTCGCCCGGGAGGTGCTCGGTGAGGCGCTCCACGACCTGCGGGATCCCCGGGTCGGCTTCGCCACCGTGACCGCGGTCAAAATGTCGCCCGACCTGCGTCAGGCCAAGGTCTACGTCAGCGTGCTCGGCTCCGAGGAGCAGCGGGAGGCCTCGCTGGAGGCCATCGAGCGGGCGGCGCCGCACCTGCGGTCGGTGCTCGGCCGGGAGGTCCGGCTGAAATTCCTGCCGACCCTGGAGATCGTCGAGGACACTACCGCCGCCTACGGCGAGCGGATCGAGACGCTGCTGCGCGAGGCCGGGGTGTCCTCCCCGCCGAAAGTCGAGGAGCTGGACGACCCGTCACCGGCGCCGCCGGAGGAGGAAGGTTGATGCGTGGGCCCGGCTCGATACCGGAAAAGGAATGGGACCGGGCGGTCGAGGCCCTCCAGGGAGCCTCCGCGGTGGCGGTGGCCTGCCACGTCTTCCCGGACGGCGACGCCCTGGGCTCGATGCTCGGCATGGGCCTGTTCCTCCGGCGCCTGGGCAAGCGGGTCTGGACCGGGTGGGGCCAGGCACAGCTGCGGGTGCCGTCCCAGTACGCCTTCCTCCCCGGCCAGGAGCTGATCGGGGGCGACCCGCCGGCCGCGCCGGAGGTCTTCCTGGCCGTCGACTGCGCCCAGCGGAGCCGGCTCGACCTGGTCGAACCGGTCTTCCTGGCCGCCGCGACCGGGATCGATCTCGACCACCACGCCACCAACGAGGGCTTCGGTGACATCAACCTCGTCGAGCCCGGGGCAGCCTCGTCGTGCGAGCTGGCCTACGAGCTGCTGACCCGGATGGGCGGCGTGCCGACCGCTGAGGAAGCGACCTGCCTGTACACCGGCATCGTCACCGACACCGGCCGGTTCCAGTACTCGAGCACGGCGCCGTCGACCTTGCGGGTGGCCGCCGAGCTGCGTGAGCGCGGGGTCGACCACACCCAGGTCGCCAACGAGATCTTCGAATCCGCCCCGTTCGGCTACCTGCACGCGCTGGGGAACGTCCTCGCCCGGGCCCGGCTCGAGGCCGGTCCGCCCGGGCTGGTGTGGAGCTGGCTGGAGCTGAAAGACCTGGGAGGCACCCGGCTGGACGAGGCCGAGGACATGATCAACCTGCTCCGGGCGGTCCGCGAGGCCGAGGTGGCGGTGCTGCTCAAGGAGACCGAGCCCGGGCAGTACAAGGCGTCGATGCGGACCCGGTCGGCAATCGATGCCTCGCGCATTGCCTCCGGCTTCGGCGGCGGCGGCCACGCCCGGGCGGCGGGCTTCCCGGCCCGGGGCGGGGTCGAGGAGACGATCGCCGCGATCCGCGCCGCCCTCGCCGAGGCCGCCGCGCCGCATGCCTAGCGGTGTCCCGCCCGGCGGCGCCGAGCCCTACGGGGTGGTGGTCGTCGACAAGCCGGCAGGGCCAACGTCGCACGACGTCGTTGCCCGCCTCAGGAAGCTCTTCGCCACTCGCCGGGTCGGTCACGCCGGCACGCTCGACCCGGCGGCGACCGGCATCCTGCTGGTGGGGCTGGGCCGGGCCACCCGGGTCCTCCAGTTCCTCCAGGCGCTGCCGAAGTGCTACCGGGCGGAGGTCGCCTTCGGCACCACGACCAGCACCCAGGACGCTACCGGTGCGGTGCTGGCGCACCGGGCGTGCCGTTTTGACCGCAGCGGTCTGCTGGCCGCCATGGCGGCGCTGACCGGTCCGATCGAGCAGGTGCCGCCGATGGTATCGGCAGTCCGGGTCGGCGGTGAGCGGCTGTACGCCGCGGCTCGCCGGGGGGAGGAGGTCGAGCGGGCGGCCCGGCCGGTGACCGTGTACGCCTTCGCGCTCGAGTCATTTGACCCGGAGTCGTGGTCGGCGACGGTGCTGGTGCGCTGCTCGAGCGGCACCTACGTGCGGACGCTGGCCGCGGACCTGGGCGGGGCGTTGGGGTGCGGGGCTCACCTCCGCTCGCTGCGCCGGCTGGCGGTGGGCTCGCTCACGGAGGCGGAGGCGGTGACCCTGCCCGGGCTGGAGGCGATGCCGCCCGAGGACCGGGTAGCGGTGGTGCTGTCCCCGGCGGCGGCCCTGCGCGACCTGAAGGCGGTGCCGGTGGAGGGAGGGTCACTCGAAGGGGTGCGCCACGGCCGCGCGCTGGAAGGCGGCGACCCCGGGGGAGCGCTGGGCGCCGCGGGCGACGGCGAGCCGCTTGCGATCCTCACCCCCGAAGGCGAGCTCGTGGCTGTGTACCGGCGGGACGGGGCGGCGCTCAGGGCCGCCTGCGTGCTGGTCTGAGGGCGGGCCCGATGGCGGGGCTCAGGGCCGGGCTCAGGGCGGGGCGGGTGCCGCAAACCCACTACTGTCCTGTTTTCAGGCGGATTCCGCCGGAGAACAGGACAGTGCCAGCCGGCGCACAACATCGGGGGCCCTTGCCCCTTCGAGCCGGGGCGAGGTAGGGGAGCGAGATGGAGGTCTTGCGGGGCATCGACGGTCTCGACGGGCGGCGGACGCCGGCGGCGATCACGATCGGCAACTTCGACGGCGTCCACCTCGGCCACCGGGCGATCATCAACCGGCTGCGGGCGCTCGCCGGCGAGACCGGCTCGGTGCCGACGGTCCTCACCTTCGATCCCCATCCCCAGGCGGTGCTGCGCGGGCACGCCCCGCTGGCGCTGGCGACCCCGGAGCGCAAGCTGGCCCTGCTGCACGCCGCCGGGGTCCTCCGGGTGGTCGTGATGCCGTTCGACCGGTCGGTCTCCGAGATCGAGCCGGAGGACTTCGTGCGCGACGTGCTCGTTGGCCGGCTCGGCGCCCGAGCGGTGGCCGTCGGGTCCAACTTCCGGTTCGGGCACAAGGCCCGGGGCGGCGTCGCCATGCTGGCGGCGATGGGCTCCGACCTCGGCTTCGCCTTCGAGGCCGTCCCGGTCAGCGAGTTGGAGGGGAGGCGGCTGTCGTCGACCGAGATCCGCAAGGCGATCGGGGGCGGCGACGTCGCCTGGGCGGCGAAAGCGCTCGGGCGGCTCCACTCCGTCCCGGGAAGGATCATCCGGGGCAAGGGACGCGGTGTCGGGCTGGGCTTCCCGACTGCCAACCTGGAGCCGCCCGAGGGGTTCTGCGTCCCGGGGCTGGGCATCTATGCGGGGTTCCTCGACATCCCGGGTGGGAGGGCGCAGCCGGGAGGGGGGGAAACCCAGCACCTGGATGCAGCGATCAGCGTCGGGACCAACCCCACCTTCGGCGACAACCCCACCAGCATCGAGGCCTATGCCCTCGACTTCGACGGGAACCTGTACGGCGAGGAGGGCGAGATCTCGCTGGCCGCCTGGCTCCGCGAGGAGCGGGTGTTCCCCAGCGCCGGGGCGCTGTCCGAGGCGATCGCCGAGGACGTCGCCAGCGTGCGCCGGGTCCTACAGGCGTACGCTGATCACCCCGTGCCCGAGGGGAGGTGAGCTGAGGCGTGAAGCCGATACCGGTCCAGTTCCACGTGGGCCCGTTGCTGCTGCACACCTACGGTATCGGGCTTGCCGTCACCTTCTACCTGGCCTACAAGTACTACGACCGCCGCCTGCAGGCGGCCGGGTACCCGACCGAGTGGCTCCCGGCGGTGTTCGGCTGGATCGTGGTGGCGGCGATCGTCGGCGCCCGGCTTGTCCATGTGTCGGCCAACTGGTCCTACTATTCGGCAAACCCGGGACAGATCCTGGCGGTGTGGCACGGCGGCCTCTCGTCGTTCGGCGGCTTGCTCTTCGCCCTCCCGCTCGGGACCTACCTGGCAACGAGGCGTTGCCCGGACCTGACCGCGCTCAAGGCGCTCGACCTCGCCGCCCCGGTGCTGATCCTAGCCTGGGCGGTCGGGCGGCTGCTCGGGCCGCAGCTCATGGTCTCGGGCGGGGGCCGGGAGACGACCGCCTGGTACGGCATGGCCTACGCCGGGCAGCCCGGCAGGCGGGTCCCGGTGCCGCTGATCCAGGCCTTCGACTGCCTGGTGATCTACGGCATCCTGCTGCTCGTTGAGGCCCGCTACAAGCCCCGGGCGACCGGCTTCCTTATCGCCACCGCGGCGACGCTCTACGGGCTGGCCCGGTTCTTCGAGGAGAACGTGTTCCTGCGCCAGAACGATCACGTCGGCGGCATCCTGGTGCAATCGGCCGGCCTCGCCCTGGTCGTCGCCGGGGCGATCTGGATGATCGTGCTGGCCTGGCGGGCGCCACGCGCGCCGGTTCCGGTGGAGGGTGAGGACAGAGATCCACGGCAACGGCAACTGGTGAAGGTGCTGCCCAGTGCCGAGGTCGCCGCCGGCGAAGCGGCGCCGGCGGGGGTGAGCGCCGGTCCGGAGGAGGCCGACCCGCCGATCGAGACCCTGTTCGAGGATCCGGAGGCGCTCCCCGAGACTGCCGTCCAGGAGCCGCCCGAGGAGGCAGGGGAGGCAGAGGCGGCTCCCGAGGCGTTCGCCGAGTCGCAGCCGGAGGACGGA
>DAIQBQ010000140.1:0-8050 GCA_036781065.1 Actinomycetota bacterium | reverse complement strand
GGCGGCTTCCAGGTCGAGCCGTCGGAGTTCGCCAAGCTGGCCCTGGTCCTGTCGACCGCCTGGCTGCTGTCCCGCCGCCGCCTGCACCCGGGACGCACTGCACGCTCACCGCGGTGCGCTGACGCCTTTTCCGGTGCGCCTGCTCTTCGTTGTCCAGCGCTACGGCGCCGAGGTGCCCGGCGGTGCCGAGCTCGCCTGCCGGGAGTTCGCCACCCGGCTGGCCGCCCGCGGCCACGAGGTCGAGGTGCTCACCAGCCGGGCAGTCAGCTACGTCGACTGGGCCGACGCCTACCCGCCCGGGACCGAGGTCCTTGACGGGGTAACCGTCCACCGGCTCGGCGTCTTCGCCCCTCGCGAGGACCGGGTCTTCGGCCCGATGCACGCCCGGGTCCCGTTCGGCGCCTTCCGGACGCCACCGTTCTTCCAGCGGGAGTGGATGCGAGTGCAGGGCCCGAACCTGCCGGAACTGGCCCCGTGGCTTCGCTCCCACGCCGGTTCGTTCGACGTGGCGATCTTCTTCACCTACCTGTACTACACATCGACCGCCGGCCTGCCCGCCGCCGCCGGCCTGACGAAGACGGTGCTGCACCCCACCGCGCACGACGAGCCGCCGCTCTACCTGTCGCTGTTCGACCTGACGATGCGGCTGCCGGCGGCGCTGGCCTTCCTCACCGAGGAGGAGGCCGAACTGGTCGCCGAACGCTTCCACGTCACCCAGCCGAGCACCATCACCGGGCTCGGCGTCGACCTTGACGCGACCGGGGACCCGGCCGCTTTCCGGCGGACGATCCCCGGGCTGGGCGACCGGCCGTACCTGGTCTACGTCGGCCGGGTCGATCCGGGCAAGGGTTCGGTCGAGCTGTTCGATTACCTGCGGGAATACAAGCGCCGCCACCCGTCCGACCTGGCACTGGTCGTGGTCGGCGACCCAGTCGAGCCCCCGCCGCCGGATCCGGACATCTTCGTCGCCGGCTTCGTCTCCGAGGAGGCCAAGCGGGGCGCGGTCGCCGGCGCGCTGGCGCTGATCCAACCCTCCTACTTCGAGAGTTTCTCGCTCGTGCTGGTGGAGGCTTGGGCGCAGGGCAAACCGGCGTTGGTGCAGGGGCGCTCAGCGGTGCTCGACGGCCACGCCCGGCGCAGCGGTGGTGGGATCCCCTACCGCGGCTTTGCCGAGTTCGAGGCGGCCCTCGACCGCCTGCAGGCGGACCGGGCGCTGGCCGCGGCCATGGGCCGGGCCGGCCGCCGCTATGCCGTGGCCCACTACGGATGGGACGGCATCCTCAGCCGCTACGAGGGATTCCTGGCTGGGATCTGAACCCACAGCTCCTGCCGCGGGGTTATTGCTGCGGGGCGACCAGTTGCACCTCGAGCTCGATCCGCACATTCCTGCTGACAATCAGGCCGCCCGTCTCGAGCGCGGCGTTGAAGGCGACCCCGAAGTCGAACCGGTCGATCTCGGTGCTGGCAGACAGCCCGGCCCGGGTGCCCATGTGCGGGTGACTGGAGATCCCGAGGTACTCGCAGTCGAGTGTGATCGGCTTCGTGATCCCGTGGACGGTCAGGTTGCCCTCGAGCTGGAATTCGGCGCCCTTCCCGGGCACCAGGCGGGTGCTCTCGAAGGTGATGGTGGGGTAGTGCTCGACGTCCAGGAAGTCCGCCGACCGGACATGGCCGTCCCGCCGTTCGTCGCTGCTGGTGAAGCTCGCCGCGTCGATCGTGGCGGTGACCGACGACTCCTCGGGAACCTCGGCGATGGTGACGGTGCCGGAGAACTTGGCGAAGTGGCCGCGCACCTTCGTGACCATGAGATGGCGGGCGACGACGTCGACGGTGCTGTGGGCGGTGTCGACGGTATAGCTGCCAGGCGCGGGAAGCTCGACGCCGGCCACCCTTCGCGTAGTTTCTGCGGTCTGGCCCATGACTACCTCCTTTTCGATCGGCCGCCCTCGCCCGGTCACCGGTAGCTATTCCCAGGCGGTGGCGGGACACACAGGGCAATCCCAACCAGCTAAGCGTACGGCAACATGATAAGGATGTCAATAGTCTGGTTATCGAATCACCTGGCCCCGAAGGATCAACTCAGGACCGCCCGGCGAGCATCCGCTACGGGCCAGGTTGGCGCCGGTCTGCCCACCCGAGACCGATGGCAGCGGCAAATTCGTGGAAAAAGTCGGGTGGCAATCCTGCGCGACCGCCAGCGGCGAACGTAGAATGGCTGTACAGAATCTCTATCAGCAGGAGGAGAACGCCGTGGGAATCATTGTCAAGGAAGAGTACGTCTGTGATTACTGTGCCAAGCCGATTAACGACACGAATATCCTGATCGGCAAGCTGGCCCTAAGGAAGCAAGGCGCCCGCGGGCTGGGCCGGGAGGTTGTGCTGACCTTGCACCCGACCTGCTCCGACTCGCTGACCAAGAATGCCCCGAGCGCGACGCGCACCCGGCGGCGGCGGGAACCCGCTCCGGCGGTGGAGCCCGAGGCCGAGGCCGAAGCCCCCAAGCCGGCTCGAGGGCGGCGCCGCAAAAGCTAGCAGTGGGGGGTGGGTCCCCGCGTTTTTTGCTCCGCGGGAGGTCCCCGGCCGATCCCATTGCTGTCGGGGGTTACTCCCTACTCCGGCTTCTCCAGCACCAGGCACACCGAGGTGAACACCGAGCGGCCGATCCGCACCAGCGCGTGCGGATGCACAGCACCGGTCGCCGGCTGGAGCTCACCGCCAGGCAGGATGGTCGTCAAGTTCTGCCAGGACGGCTCGGAGACTCCGACCCGCAATGGTTGCAGCAGCCGCAGGCAGGACGGCGCGATGACCCGGGTGTGCAACTCCTTCGGGGTGAACGCCTCGCCAAGCAGTGCTCTCCGGGAGAGCGTTGCCGCGCGGCGCTTGCGGCCGAGCGTTGCCGCGCGCAGTCCAAACTCCACTGCGGCGCGGTCGAGCGGGTGGAGCCTGACCAGGCACTCGGTGACCACCACGGCCACGCCACCCGGCCGGAGCACCCGTCCCATCTCGGCGGCCGACCGGGCGACTTCGGCCGGCGAGCCGAAATGCTCGATCGACGAGAGCGAGTAGGCGGCATCGAAGGAGCCGTCAGCGAACTCGAGATGCCGGGCGTCCATTCGCTGCACGGTCAGTCGCTCCTGCCGGTAGGTCACTGGAGCGAAGGACGACGGGTTGTGCAGCATCGATTCGGCCGCCTCGCGCTCGGCGAACTTGCCCTCGCCGTAGATGTCGGTTGCCACCACCCTCCCGGCGCGATTGGCTAGCCAAAACAGCGTCGGTTCGCTGCCGGCGCCGATGGCGAGCACGGATGATTCGTCGTCAAGGCGACCCCATTCGGTGAGGAACAGGGCGAGCATTCCCCGTTCCCATTGCTTGCGCTCCACGAGTGGGGCAGGCTCGGTTCCCTGGATCTCAGCGACCGCCTGGCACAGCGCCGGGTCGCCGAAATCAGCGACGTCGCACAGCTTGGCGTAGTGGCGGCTCCAGCTGCGCGCCGCCGGGTCCGGGCCGGTGCCGGTCACGGTGTTAACCCGGCGAGCTGGCCGGGCAGGACTTTGCGCTGCGGCAGGGCCAGGGTGAACGGGCCCTCGGCGTGGAGCGCGAGCGGCACCCCCAGCTGCTGGGCGTCCCGCTCGAACGCGGTGAGGGTCGCCGAAGCGGTGATGAACAGGTAGGCCGGGTCCGGGCTCGCCCGCACCTGCCCATCGATGAGCGGGTCCCGGACGACGTAGGTCGGGTCGACCAGCGTGGTCTCGCCGGTCTGGAACGTGGTGCGGTAGGCGAGCCAGTAGTCCGCGAAGGCGTCCCGGACGTGGTACCGGGTCAGCAGGCTCTGGAGCGGGGCCAGGTCGACCGGGACGTGGACGTCGGGACCGTAGGGCTGGGCCTGCCCGGAGGCGTTCAGCGACGCGATCCCGGTGACGGTGAGCACGCCGGCGAGTGCCAGCAGCGGCAGCCACACCCAGCTCCGGGCGGCCGCCAGCCCGAGCAGGAGCGCCACCGCCGGAGCCAGGAACAGCAGGTAGCGGGGGAAGGCGACGTACCAGGACATGGGTGAGGCGGCGAACAGGAACGGGTAGGTGAGCGCGACGAGGGCAACCAGCAGCGGCCCACGTGTGGCGCCCGGCCTGAGCGACCGGAGGAGAGCGAGGGCAAGCCACAGCGCGAACCCGGCGAGGACTGTGACGTAGAGCACCGGCCCGGCCCGGCCAAGCTCCCAGCGACCGGTGTAGGGCTGCCGGAGCGAAAGGGCTTCCGGCAAGGCCGTCTTGAAGAAGCCGAGCAGCCGGCCGGCGTACGCGGGTGTTCCCGCCGGTTGCCGCTGGATGGTGGCGAGCGAGGCCCAGTGGTGGATCAGGCCGTAGCGCAGCCACGGGGCGGCCCCGACCGCGGCGCCGGCCGCAGCCGCCGGGAGGTAGGCCCACCGCCGGATCAATGGGACGGCGAACCAGACCGCAGCCGGGGCGAGCAGGTAGAGCGTCTGCGGGTTGGCCCACCAGGACAGCCCCACCGCAAGGCCGAGCCCGGCGAACTCAGCCAGCCGGGCGCCGGCTGCCCGGGCACCGCCGTCCTGCCGGGCCAGCCGGGACGCCAACAGGACCGCGGCCAGCGACAGGCAGAGCGATCCCCAGTACACGGCGGTCTTGGTCGACCAGTAGACGAAGGCCGGCGGCCAGGCCCACAGGAGTGTCCCGGCCCAGCGCCCGGCGGCCGGCGAGGCGAGCAGGCGGCCGATCCGCCAGGTGAGCAGGGCGGCGACCGCCGACAGTGCGATCGGGACCACCTTCAGGGCCACGACTGAGGCGCGGACCACGCTGAACAGCCCGGCGGCGATGATCGCCTCGATCGGGGCTCCGTAGTTCTGGCCCCAGAAGAAGGTCGTCATCTGGTGGCTGGAGCGGAGCCGGTCAGCCATCAGGCCGATCACCGCCTCGTCGGAGTCGAGTGCCCCCAATGGGTGGCGGAGGATCCAGATGCGAACGGCCAGCCCGAGCACAAGGGCCGCCCCGATGGCCAACTGCTCGGGCCGCCCGGCGCGGGGACCGTTGCGGGCCAGCCGCCAGGGTCGTAACCGGCCTACGCCGGCAGACGCCGGCTCCGCGTTGCCCGCCTGTGCCGGCTCCCCGCCCGCATGCCGGGTCTCGGTGCCCGCCTGCGGGCGGGTCAGCCGGTCGCCCGTTTGATTGCCGGGATCGACGGCTGCTCGACGGAGAACGTGCACGGGATCGCCAGCCTGCCCGGCTCGTCGTTTGGGCTGCGCATCTCGAAGCGGACCGCGCCGTCGGTGGCGGCGTAGGCGGTCTTTCCGTCCCGGGAGTGGATCCCGACCAGCATGTTGAACGCGCCCTCCCGCATCGGAACAGATGCGAAGTCGATCCGCAGCCGCGCCGGGCCGCGCTCGAGCCCGGCGCTCAGGTAGCGCAGGTCGGTGTTGGTCCCGAAGACATGCACGCCGGCGTTGTCGAAGATGTTGACGCTGAAGACCGGGTCGTCGACCGGATCCAGGACGTCCAGCTCGACCATCGCCGACATCGGCTCCCCGGCGGTGAAGAAGGGCTGCGCGACGCCGTACCCGTCGATCAGGGAGACCTTCTTGATGTCGATGGCCAGCAGGTGGTCGACCTTGTGGCCGCTCAGGGCCGACACCTTGTTGCGGTAGGCCCGGATGACCTCCGGCGGGTTGCCGGCGGCCCCCACCTTGCCCTTGACCAGAAGCATCGCCTCGGAGCACATGTCGCGGACGCCGTCGACGGCGTGGGTCACCAGCAGGAGCGTCTTGCCGTCTTCCTGGAACTGGCGCATCTTGGTCATGCACTTGGCCTGGAACGACTCGTCCCCGACCGCGATCACCTCGTCGATCAGCAACACATCGGGGTCCATGTTGACCGCCACCGCGAACCCGAGTCGGATGTACATGCCGGAGGAGTAGTTGCGCACCGGGTTGTCGATGAACGCTTCCAGGCCGGCGAAGGACACGATCTCATCGAAGCGGGCGTCGATCTCCCGCTTGGGAAGGCCGATCACGGAGCCGTTGAGGTACACGTTCTGCCGGCCGGTCAGGTCCGGGTGAAAGCCGGCCCCCACCTCCAGCAGCGCCCCGACCCGCCCCCGGACCCGGATCTCGCCCTCGGTCGGGCGGAGGATGCCGGCGATCAGCTTCAGCATCGTCGACTTGCCCGAGCCGTTGGCCCCGATCAGCCCGAAGGTCGTCCCCTCCTCGACCTCGAAACTCACCTGGTCGAGCGCTTTGAACTCTTCGAAGCGCTTCGCCCGCCGTAGGAAGATCAGCCGTTCCTTCAGTGTGTGGTACTGCTCGTGGTACAGCTTGAAGACCTTGGTGACGTCCTTGATCTCGATCGCCGGGGCCATGGGCTAGAGCTCCTCGGCGAAGTTGCCCTCGGCCTTGCCGAAGACGGTGAAGCCGATCCAGACCAGGATGACGCCGACGATCGCCAGGATGCCCAGGTTCTTCAGGTACCACAGCATCGACCAGTTGTGGAGGATGTGGACCGGTTGGTAGCCGACCACCTTGCCTGCTTTTTTGACCGGCCCCAGCGGGTTGATGGCGTTGTAGAAGGCGCGTTGGAAAGCGAGGATCGGCACCACCATCGGGTTCAGGAGCACCAGACCGAACGGCAGGTGATGTTGGGAGAACCGCGTGTACACCTGGGCGACCGGATAGACGACGGGGGTCACCCAGAACCAGAACAGGGTGGCCAGCTCCATGAAGTGGACGATGTCGCGGAGGTAGACGGTCAGCGAGGAGAAGATCAGCGCGAAGCCGACCAGCAGCAACACCTCGACGACGAACGCCGGGATGGTCAGCAGCAGGTACCAGCTATAGAAGTTGTAGCGCAATGCCAGCAGCACTGCGAGGAGCACAACCAGCTGCAGGGCGAAGGTGAAGATGTTCGCCCCGATCACCGCCAGCGGGAGCACCTCCCGGGGGAAGGCCACCCGTTTCAGGAGCGGCGCCCCGCCCACCACGGAGTTGGTGGTCATCATCATCGAGTTCTGGAACATGGTCCACGGCAGCAGCCCGGACAGGAAAAAGATGACGAAGTTCGGGATGCCCTGGGGCACGATGATGACGAAGACGATATAGAAGATGACGAGGAACATCAGTGGGTTGAGCAGGGTCCACAGGAAGCCGAGGAACGACTCTTTGTACCGGATGCGCAGGTCCCGCTTGGTCAGGTTGAGCAGCAGGTTGCGGTAGGTCCACAACCGGCTTATCCGCTGACCCAGCTGAGGCGCGGTCGACGTCGCTACGGCAACGTCGGGATCGAGTGTTGTGCTCACGAGATGGGGCAAATGATACCGGCTGGCACCGGCAATGCCGCTTTCCTGGTGCCGTTGGGCGCGCACGCCCGCCCATGAGGAGCGGTGGGCATGCCCCTGCCGGGCACCGGATGGGGGGGTCGGGAGTTGCCCGGCAGGGTAGCCCGTATGGGGCTGGTTGTGCGGCTGGTCACTTGGTGGGGGGAGCCCGGTCCGGGTGGCGCCCCACCCAGACCGGGCCGGCATGTTTCCTGTACCCGGGGCGGGTGGGTTCAAACAGGCAGGCCAACATTTTCTTGAGTATTTTTCCTGTGGTGACGTATACGTAGAAGCCTCTTGAATCAGAAGAAAGCAGATCATCTGGCGGTCCTAGGGTGGGCTGGGCGCTGAGCGGGGCTCGGTGAAGCCGGGCGTAAGGTGGGACTGTGTGTATCGATGACGCCGCCAGTCGAGCGCTGACGCCTGTCGCCGAGCGCCGGGTCCGGGTGCTGGTAACGGGCATCGTCCAGGGGGTTGGGTTCCGGCCGTTCATTTATAACCTGGCGGTCGGGCTGGACCTCGGCGGCTTTGTCCGCAACGACCCGCAGGGTGTGACGATCGAAGTCGAGGGGGCTGCCGACGCGGTCGAAGCATTCCTGAGCTATCTGGTGGTGCGGCCGCCGCCGCTGGCCCGGATCGAGTCGCTGACGCCAGAGGAACTGGCGCCGCTGGGGGCGTCGGATGGCGGGCGCGGGTTCGCTATTGCCGCCAGCGAGGCCGGGGCGGGGGAGCG
>DAIQBQ010000139.1:0-8056 GCA_036781065.1 Actinomycetota bacterium | reverse complement strand
TGCTGACCCACGCCCACGAGGACCACATCGGCGGGATCCCGTACCTGCTGCGCGACGTGAGCCCGCCGATCTACGGGACCAAGCTGACGCTCGGGATCCTCAAGGGCAAGCTCGACGAGCACCGGTTGACTGGCGCCACCCGGCTCAAGGAGATCAAGCCAGGTGGCCGCCTGACGCTGGGGCCGTTCAAGCTGCGCTTCCTGCAGGTCGCCCACTCGATTCCTGGCTGCGTCGCCATCGCCGTCACCACCTCCGCCGGGACCATGCTGTTCACCGGCGACTGGAAGCTCGATCCGACCCCGGTCGACGGCCGCCCCACCGACGTCGCCGGCTTCGCCGAGCTGGGCCGGGAGGGCGTGGATGTCCTGCTCTCCGACTCGACCAACGCGCTGGTGCCTGGCCATCTGCCCTCCGAACGCAGCGCCGGGGACGCCGTACGCGACGTGGTGCGCCGGGCGTCGGACCGGGTGGTGATCGCCTGCTTCGCCTCCAACATCCACCGCATCCAGCAGATCCTCCGGGCCGCCGACGAGACCGGGCGGGTCGTTGCCTTCATCGGCCGGAGCATGGTGCGCAACGTGCAGATCGCCTCGGAGCTTGGCTACCTGGAGGTGCCGCCGGGGGTGCTGGTGTCGGTCGAGGAGGCCGGCCGGACCCCGGGGTCGAAGGTGATCATCGTGTGCACCGGCTCCCAGGGCGAGCCGCTCTCGGCGCTCAGCCTGATGGCGGTGAAGGAGCACCGCTCCATCGACCTGACCGAGGCCGACACCGTCGTTTTCTCGGCCACCCCGATCCCGGGTAACGAGTCGGCAGTGCGCCGGGTGGTCGACGGGCTGTCCCGGATCGGCGTCGAGGTGATCGCGCCGCCCGCCTACGCCGTTCACGTGTCCGGTCATGCCGCTTCGGGGGAGCTGCGCACGCTGCTGTCGCTGGTGCGCCCGAAGTGGTTCATCCCGGTGCATGGCGAGTACCGGATGCTGAAGGAGCACGCCCGTATCGCGGTCGAGACCGGGGTTGCCCCGGAACGGGTGGTGCTGGTCGAGGACGGCGACAGCGTCGAGGTCGGCAAGGGCAAGGTCCGCAGGGGCGAGCCGGTCCCGGGCGGGTACGTGTTCGTCGACGGGCTGGGAATCGGCGACGTCGAGGACGTCGTCCTACGCGATCGCCGGCTGCTGTCCGAGGACGGCATCCTGGTCTGCGTCCTGTCGGTCGACCGGCAGACCGGAGCGATGATCGCCGGCCCCGACCTGATCTCCAGGGGGTTCGTCTACGAGGGTCAGGCAGCCACGTTCTACGACGAAGCCCGCGCCGTGCTGCGGGAGTCGCTGCAGAGCGTCGCCCGGGAGGAGCTCGCCGACTGGGCGGAGCTCCGCCGCCACGTGCGGCGCTCGCTCGGAAAGTTCGTGTGGTCTAGGACGGGCCGCCGCCCGATCATCCTGCCGGTCGTCGTGGAGGTGTAGCCCGATGAGTGCCACGAGTACCAAGCAACGAGGCCGATCGCGCAGGCCCGCCCCTGCCCGCGGCCGGGCGAAGCCACCGCGGCGGGCGCCGGCGCGCCCAGCGCCCAGCCGCCGCCCCCGGGGCCCGTCGCCGACGCTGGCCGCCCGCATGGCCCGCACGATCAACCGGCAGCGCCACGACGTCTCTGCTGCACTGGCCATCTTCCTCGCGGTCATCGCCGGGCTGGGCCTGTTCGCCGACTCCGCCGGGCCCGTGGGTCACGGCACCGCCTGGGCGTTACGGGCGCTGATCGGTTGGTGCGCCCCGGTGCTGCCATTCCTGCTCGTCTACGTCGGCGTACAGGCGATCCGCACCAGGACCGAGGACGCCGGCCGCGTCGCCGTCGGCGGCCTGGTGACGCTGGTCGGGGTGGCCGCCCTGCGCCAGGTGCTGTTCGCCCACGACGCCGCTGGCCTGAGAGTCGAGGAGCTGGGCAAGTTTGGCGGCGTCCTCGGCGCCGGTGTCGCCTGGCCGCTGGAGCGGGCGATATCGCCCTGGGGGGCCGGGATCTTCGCCCTGATGCTGGTGGTGCTCGGCCTGCTCGTGACCACGCACACGCCGTTGCACACGGCGGCCGCCCGCACCCACGCAGCGATCCTGGTGACCGCCCGCGGCATCGCGGTGGCCTCGCGGGTCACCTCCCGCGAGGTCGCCCGCGCTGGCCGGTGGGCCCGGCCACGGCTGCTCACCCTCATGCGCTGGCGCCCCGGCGGTGCGCAGCCGGCGCCGCTGGAAAGCGGCTCCGGGCCGATCCTGGAGATCAGCCAGCCGCGGCCGGAGCGGGGCAGGACAATCCGCCTTGACGACCTGCCCGGCGTGGAGGAGGTCGCCCAGGCGGGTGCCGCCGGCATCCCCCTCCCGGTGCCGGTTCCCACCGACGATGCCCAGGACCGGTCCTGGGTCCAGCCGCCACTGCCCCGAGACCCCAAGCAGGCGGAGCCGGCCGAAGGCTACCGGACCCCGCCGCCGGAACTGCTGTCGATCTCGGAGGCCACAACGCGCCCAGAACGCACCCGTGCTGCGATCGAGGAGACGGTGCGGGTGCTGGAGCGCACGCTGGCCGAGTTCCTTGTGGATGCCCACGTCACCGGCTTCACCCCCGGCCCGACGGTCACCCGCTACGAGGTCGAGCTGGGTCCGGCGGTCAAGGTGAACCGGGTGGTCGGGCTGCAGAACGAGATCCGCTACGCACTGGCGGCGGGCGAGCTCAGGATCCTGGCCCCGATCCCGGGCCGGTCGGCGATCGGCATCGAGGTCCCGAACCAGGACCGCCACGTGGTCACCCTCGGCGATGTCTTGCGCAGCAACGAGCTGAAGGCGCTGAAGCACCCGCTGACTGTCGGGCTGGGCAAGGACATCTCCGGGACTCCGGTCGGTGTCAGCCTGGCCGACATGCCGCACCTGCTGATCGCCGGGGCGACCGGGAGCGGCAAGTCGACCTGCATCAACTCGATGCTGATCTCGATCCTCGCCCGCGCCCGGCCCGACCAGGTCCGGCTGCTGCTTATCGACCCGAAGTGGGTCGAGCTGTCGCAGTTCAACGGGGTGCCGCACCTGCTGACCCCGGTGGTGACGTCGCCGAAGAAGGCCGCCGAGGCGCTGGCCTGGGTGGTCAAGGAGATGGACGCCCGCTACGAGGTGCTGGCGATGGCCGGCATGCGCAACGCCGACATGTACAACGAGGCGGTGCGCTCCGGGGCGCTCGGGCCGGCGTTCGAGGACGGCACGCCGCGGAGCCCCTACCCCTACTACCTGATCGTCGTCGACGAGCTGGCCGACCTGATGATGGTGGCGCCCCGGGAGGTCGAGGAGTCGATCTGCCGCATCGCCCAGAAAGCCCGGGCGGTGGGCATCCATCTGCTGGTGGCGACGCAGCGCCCGTCGGTCGACGTGGTCACCGGCGTGATCAAGGCCAACATCCCCTCCCGGATGGCATTCGCCACCGCCAGCCTGGCCGACAGCCGGGTGATCCTGGACGAGGCCGGGGCCGACCGGCTGATCGGGCATGGCGACATGCTCTACAAGCACGCCTCGGCGGCCCGGCCGCGGCGGCTGCAGGGGACCTACGTCTCCGAGGCCGAGATCGAATCGGTGATCGGCTGGTGCCGGCGCCAGCGCAACGTCGACTACATCGAAGGCGTCGTCAGCGAGGCCACCCAGCGCCCGGGCTCCACCGAGAGCGACGAGGACGAGGCCCTGCTGCGGCAGGCGCTGGAGCTGGTCGTGAGCTCACGGCTGGGGTCGACCTCGATGCTGCAGCGGAAGCTGAAGGTCGGCTTCTCCAGGGCGGGCCGGCTGATGGACCTGCTGGAGCAGCGCGGGGTTGTCGGCATGTCGCAAGGCTCCAAGCCCCGTGAGGTGCTCATGACCTACGAAGAGTGGCAGGAGGAAGAGGCGGCCCGGAAGGCATCCGCCCGGGACGTCGCCGCCATGGCCGGCGCCCAACCGCCGGTCAACAAGGACCCGCTGGGCCTCCACGGACCGGGGCCGGGAAGCGACGCCGACGATGGCGGGGAGGACCTGGATCTCGACCTGTGATTGCCGGGAGCTCCAGCGGCAACGGCGGGTGGAGGCCCGGAGAGGTCGTCCGGGCACGCGTGTCGGTCTCGGGCCGGGTGCAGGGGGTGTTCTTCCGCCAGGAGACCCGCCGGGCGGCCAACCGGGCCGGCGTCGGGGGCTGGGTGCGGAACCTCCCCGACGGGCGGGTAGAGGCCGTGTTCGAGGGGCCCCGGCCGGCGGTGGAGTCGCTCGTCGAGTGGTGCCGGGTCGGGCCGCCGGCGGCGCAGGTCGCCAGGGTGGACGTGCGCTGGGAAGATCCCGCCAGCGAGGGCCGGTTCCGGGTCCGGTGAGTTGGTCCCGTCTGCCGGTTCGATTCCCCGTTTTGTGTCGCTTTGCAGGTTAAATTGGGAACGCTTTGGGGCAGATCGGCGTCCCTATAATCCGGTGACGGCCGGACCGGCGCCGCACAGGTTCTGCTTCCCTCCTCCCAGGATGTAAGGCGCTCAGCACATGTCCGAGAAGTCGATCGGCGAACGGCTCCGAGAAGCCAGGGAGGCTATCCCGGCGTCCCTGGTCGAAGCCTCGCGGGCGACCCGGGTCCGGGTCGACTTCCTGGAGGCGATGGAGCGGGACTCGTTCAACTTCATCTCCGGGCGGGTCTATGTCGTGGGCATGCTGCGGTCGTACGCCCGCTGGCTGCGCCTCGACGAGCAGGGGATCGCCGCAGAGTTCGCGCGGATCCACGGCGACCCGGCCAGCGCGCTGCTCAGTCAGAGCCTTGCCCCCAGCGACGAGCCGCGCATGCTCTCCAGCCGGCCGCGCAAGCCGCCGTGGGCGATCGTCGGGGTGGCCGCCGGGGCGCTGATCGTCGTCCTGCTGGTGGTCAGCTTCATCCGTGGTGGGACCAACGTGGCCCAGCCGCCCTCGGTGCCGCTGTCACCGAGCCCGTCACCGTCCCCGAGCGTCACGACGACCGCGACGCCCGGAGTGGCGGCCCAGCCGCCCGGGGTCGATCTGCTCGTGTCGGTGACGAAGGGGAGTTGCTGGGTTCACGTCATCGTCGGCAACACGGTGCCGGCGCTCGTCGTGTTCCAGCGAACGCTCGGGCAGGGGGTTACCGAGACCTTCACCGCCCCCGATGTGCTGCGGGTCGACTTCGGCAACATGGGTGCGGTCAACCTCCAGGTCAACGGCAAGCCGTTGGGCTCCCCGGGGCCGCTGGGGCAGAACGGTGCCTTCGACATCACGGCCGGTGGGACGCTGACGCCGGACAACTCGGCGCTGGCCGCGCCGCCCCCGGCCCCGCCGCCCCCGCCCTCGCCCTCGCCGTCCCCCGCAGTTCGGGTGACACCGGGGCCCGCTCAGGGGTTGCCGCCCTCGCCGCCAGCACCGTCGACCGGTCCGCCGGCGTCGCCGACCAGTTCGCCTCTCCCGGCCGCATCCACCGCGCCGTCCCCGTGATCGCCGAGGTCGTCGCCGTCGGCTCGGAGCTGTTGCTGGGTCAGGTCACCAACAGCAATGCGGCCACCATCTCCGAGGCGCTGGCCTCAGCGGGGGCCGAGGTTGCCTGGCACACGGCGGTCGGCGACGACCTGGAGCGGCTGGCCGCCGCGCTGCGGCTGGCGCTTGCCCGGGCGGACCTCGTCGTCACCTGCGGCGGGCTCGGGCCGACCCATGACGACGTGACCCGCGAGGGCATCGCGGTCGCCACCGGACGGGTGTTGGAGCGGCGGCCGGAGCTCGTTGCCGCGCTGGAGCAGCGCTTCGCCCGGATGGGCCGGCGGATGGCCGAGTCCAACCTGCGCCAGGCCGAGCTGCCGGTGGGGGCAGCGTCGATCCCTAATCTGACGGGGACCGCGCCCGGTGTCTTTTTAGAGCACGATGGCCGCAGGCTGTACGCCCTGCCCGGGGTGCCGCTGGAGCTGGCCGGGATGCTGGACGGGTTCGTCGTCCCGTCGGTGCGGCTGGCGACCGGGGGGGCACCCGTCGTCACCAGGACCCTGCGCACGGCAGGGATCACCGAATCCGAGCTGGCCGGCCGGATCGGCTGGGTGGTGGAGCGGGTGGCGACGCCGGGGGCGGAGCACCCGAGGCTGGCGATCCTGGCATCCGCAGGCGAGGTGCGGCTCACGCTGACGGCCCCGGCGGGGTCGGCGGCGGATGCCGAGGCGGCGTCGCTGGCTGCGGCCATGGCCGACGACCTTGGTCCGCTGGTCTATGGCGACGGATCGGCGACGCTGGCCGGTGTCGTGCTCGCCGGGCTCCAGCAGCTGGGGATGACGCTGGCGGTCGCCGAGTCGCTGACCGGAGGGATGCTGGCCTCCCGGCTGGTCGACGTTCCCGGTGCGTCGGCGACCCTGGTCGCCGGCTACGTCGCCTATTCCGCCACGGCGAAGGTGCGCGATCTGGCGGTGCCTCCGGCGACGCTCGAGGCGTACGGCCTGGTGTCGGAGGAGACGGCTGCGGCGATGGCGGTGGGCGCCCGGGAGCGGGCTGGGGCATCGGTGGCATTGTCGACGACCGGGGAGGCGGGGCCGCTGGCGTCCGAGGCGGAGGTCGGGACGGTGTGCATCGGGATCGCCTGGGAGGGCGGCGCCTCGGCCTGGACCGGGCGGATGCCGGGCAACCGGGCGCTGATCCGGAACAGGACGGTGACCTGGGCACTCAACCGGCTGCGGCTGTGGCTGCTGGAGCAGCCTCCCCCGGCCGGCTGACGGCTGCGATGCCAGCCTCAGTTCCCCTCTGCCAGGAATGGCGTGACGGTCGGGCGCCGTGATGCTCCGGCTGTTCGTCGCGGCCGAGATCCCGGACGCCCAGCGGGCGGCCGTGGCCTCGGCGGTGGCCCCGCTGCGGGGATCGGTGGCCGGAGCCCGCTGGACCGCCCAGGCCGGCTGGCACGTCACCCTCAAGTTCCTGGGGGCGGTGGCGGAGGAGCGGCTGGAGTCGGTGTCGGCGGTGTGCGCTTCGGTGGCGGGAGCATGCTCCGGGCCGGCCGAGGCGCGGCTGACCTCGCTGGGTGCCTTCCCGTCGGCCCGGCTGGCCCGGGTGGTCTGGGTGGGCCTGGACGAGCCGGCGGGGGTACTCGCTGGGGCAACGGCCGCGCTTGAGCAGCGGTTCCGGGCCGAGGGGTTCACCGCCGAGGACCGGCCCTGGCGGCCCCACCTGACCCTTGCCCGCCTGAAGCTGCCGGGCCCGGTCGAGCTGCCCACAGCGGAGGTCGGTGCCGACCCGTTCGCCATCTCGGAGCTGGTCCTGTTCCGCTCCCAGCTCCGCCCGACCGGGGCCGACTACCAGGCGCTCGGCCGCTTCCCGCTCGGGGCGCGCCGGTAGCTCCGCCAGGCCTGAAAGATCTGCACGGACGAGTCAAATTTCAGGCCGCAAGGCCGGTGTCGACGATGGGCCCGTGGCGCTCCCGATCGAGGTCCCGCCAGGCCCGCGCCACCGGGGCTCTTGTGCTGATCTCCGGCGGGAGTGCCGGACCCACGTCGCACCCCTCGCTATGCTTTTGTGTGTAAAAAACGGTCATATACATGCGGTTTCGCACACAAAAGATCCAGAACCAGCGAAGTGCAGGCGGAGCCTGCACGCCCTTCCGGGCGGCATGAGGATCGCTCGCTAAGTCCCAGGTCGCTCGGGGCGCGCCGGTAGGGGGCCCGGCACGCCCGCCGGCTGGACGCTCACCGGCCGGACGCTCACCGGCCGGACGCTCACCCGGCGGTAGAATCACATTTCTGTAAGTAGGAGCGGGAAATACTTGTCACGAACATCCGTTCGTTCTAGAGTTTGGCCCATGTTTTGTCGTACCCCCTCGCTAGTCTGTACGAAGTCCCACAGATGAGCGGGTGTATAGGCCCTACGGGGATCGGCAAGAACCGATAAGGCTTATGAAAGAGGAGGCGGCAATGGGAACGGAGAAGAGCGCCGAACGGGAACGGGCGCTGGAGATGGCGCTGTCGGCCATCGAGAAGCAGTTCGGCAAGGGCTCGATCATGAAACTGGGCGACAGCGGGGCGGTCGGCGTCGACGCCATCTCCACCGGGGCGATCGGGCTCGACGT
>DAIQBQ010000138.1:0-8082 GCA_036781065.1 Actinomycetota bacterium | reverse complement strand
GGTATATCCCCGTGAAGTCGAGGAAGTGCTGCTCGGCCATGCCGGTGTGGCCGCCGCCGCTGTCGTCGGAGAGCCAGACCCGGTGCTCGGTGAGCACCCGGTGGCCTTTGTTGTCCGCAAGGACGGGTCTGCGCCGGCCGCGCCCGGAGTGCAGCCGGGATTCGAAGCCGAACTGCTGGCGCTGTGCCGGCGGGAGTTGACCCGCCACAAGCAGCCGGTGAGGATCGACGTCGTCGACCGACTGCCGTCGACGGCGACGGGCAAGGTCCGCCGCGACCAGTTGCGGGCAATGGTGGGCGGCGGGGAGCAGCCGGCGACCTCGCCGCCTACTCCGGTGCGCGCCCCAACGGCCGGCCGGGGGCTGCCCCGATGAGCATCATCGCCGCGCCCCAGGGGCGCCCGCCCGTCCCGGCTCCCGAACCCGAGCCCGGCCTCCAGGCCCCGCCGATGGCAGGACCAAAGGTCGCCGAGAAGAAGCGCCCGCACCTCGACGCCATCGACGTCATCCGCCTGGTGATGGTGGCCGGCGTCATCTCCGTGCACACCGTCGGCCTGACCACCAACCCGACCGACCTGCTCGCCGGCGGGGTAACGATCATCCTGCATATCAACCGCGAGGTATTTTTCGCGCTCACGCCCTTCGTGTTGACTTATGTCTATGGTGTGAAGAAGAACTGGTCGCTGGTGAAGTTCTTCAAGAAGCGCTACCTCTTCGTCGGGGCACCGTACCTGGCCTGGTCGGCCCTGTACTACCTCGCCAACGGCAGCGAGCTCACCGGCGCCCACAAAGCCGTCCACCGGGCGGTCACCGACCTGCTGCAGGGCACCGCCCAGTACCACCTCTATTTCCTGCTCGTGACGATGGAGATCTACGCCGTGTTCCCGTTGTTGCTCTGGCTGCTCAGGGCCACCCGGCGGCACCACGTCGCCCTGCTCGGGGTCTTTACCGCCATCCAGCTGGCGTTCAGCATCGACCGTCACTACCGCTGGGTACACCCCGCCTTCCTCAACTTCTTCTTCCGTCACCCAGACCAGCTGATCACCAGCTACATGCTGTTCCTCGTCGGCGGCGGCGTGGCGGCGATGCACTTCGACGAGGTGACCGCCTGGGTCCGGGGGCACATGAGGCTGGTCGGCTGGCTGTCCGTCGCCGGGCTGGGGCTGACCGTCAGCGGGTACTGCCTCGACCATCTCGTCTTCGGCCAGAATGCCGCCCAGGCATCGGAGGTGTTCCAACCGAGTGCCATCCTCACGACTGCGGCAGTTGTCGCCGGCCTGTACGCGCTGGGCCTGCGGTGGGCAGACCGGCCCGACCGCCGGTTCAAGAAGACGGTGGCGATCGCCGGCGACACCTCGTTCGGTGTCTACCTGGCCCACCCACTCGTCCTGCAGGGGGTGCTGATGATCTCGACGCCGATCATCGTGCGCACCCGCCAGCAGCTGATCCCCAGCTGGATCGTGATGATCGCCGACTTGGCTGTTGTGGTGCCCGCTATCTATCTTGTATGCGGTGTGACGGCGCGGTTGTTGCGTTACACGCCGCTCAGCCTGGCGTTGACCGGCCGGCCACGGCTTGCTCGGGGGGCAGCAGAGTGAGGGGTTGCGGAGCGGGTTTGATCCGTGCCGCTCACAGCGTGTAGCGATAACGCAGTGCTAGACAAGACGTGGAGGTGCTTATGATCCCTACGAGATTGCAGCTGCCCGAGCGGACGGCCAAGCCGCGCGCCCACGGGATCACGGCGGTGATCGACAACGGGATGCCGGCGGGGTTGTTCGAGGACTACGTGGAAGCTACTGGCGAGCTTATCGACTTCGTAAAGTTCGGCTGGGGCACCCCGCTTGTTACGCCCAGGCTCGCCGACAAGATCGCGGTATTGAGTGATCTGGGCATCCCATTCTTCTTCGGAGGGACCCTGTTCGAGAAGTACCTGGTCCACGGGGCCTTCGACGACTTCCGGGCGTTCTGCCATGATCAGGGGTGCCGTTACGTCGAGGTGTCCAACGGCACGATCGACCTGCCGAACGACGAGAAGGCCCGCTACGTCGAGAAGCTCGCCGCCGACTTCTCTGTGATGTCGGAGGTCGGCATGAAGGACGCTGCCCGGTCCGAGGCGATGGGCCCGGAAGACTGGGTGCGGGCGATCCGCCAGGACCTCGATGCGGGTGCCGCCTTCGTGGTGGCCGAGGCCCGGGAGAGCGGCCGCAGCGGGATCTGCCACCCCGACGGTGGCATCCGTCAGGAGCTGGTTGAGGGGATCCTGGGGGCCGGGATCGAGTCCGGACGCCTGGTCTTCGAGGCGCCGACCAAGGACCTCCAGACCTGGTTCATCCGCCGTCTGGGGACCAACGTCAACCTGGCCAACATCGCCGCGGGGGACGTCATCGCCCTGGAGACGCTCCGGCTGGGGCTCCGCTCGGACACGTTGCTGGCGTGGGACCAGCCGATCAGGGACTGACGGGGGGCCGGTGCGCACCACTGACGACGCCTTCCACCTGGCCATCCCAGCCAAGGACCTGGACGAGGCCCAGGAGTTCTACGTGCGCCAGCTCGGCTGCAAGCTCGCCCGCCGCTACGCCGACCGGATCACGCTGGACTTCTTCGGCGACCAGCTGGTTTGTCACCTTTCCGATCGCATCGACGACGACCCGCAGATGTACCCCCGTCACTTCGGCATCACGTTCCGGCGGAAAGAGGACTTCGACGCCCTGGTTCGCCTCGCCCGGGTGCGCAATATAACGTTCTTTAACGAGCCACAGCGGCGTTTCGAGGGCATGATTGAGGAACACTGGACGGTGGTGCTGCGGGATCCCTCAAACAACCTCATTGAGTTCAAGCATTACCTCGACCCACGGATGATGTACTGAGGACGGCATTGTGAAGGAACCTTCTCGCGGCTGGACGCCGCCCGACCTCTCCCGCAGCCAGCCGGGAAGGTTGGGAAGGACGCCGCGCGGAGAAGGCACCCGGGCGCGGAGCCAGCCCGATGCTCCCCCCTGGAAACCGCCCCCCGCCGATCCCGGGCACCCGTGGCCGGGGGCAACGCTCAGGCCGGGCCTGCCGGGGCCGGAGGCACCGCCCGCCTCCCGGGCTGAGTATTCACTGGGAGCGCCGGGAGCCCGCACGTCGGCTGAGGCCCGCCTCGGCTTCCGGGCGCGTTCTCGCTGGTACCCGTTCATCCCCACTGTGCTTGTGGTGATGCTGATCGTGGCGATCGCCGAGCTGCTCCTTCCCTCGAGCCACCCCGCGGTGAATGCCGCCGGCAAGAACGCCAGCGTCACGACCCACGGCGCCAAGACCACCGCGCTCGCCAAGTCCAACCCGGCCGCGGGAAACCGCCCGGCCAAGGCCAATGCCAAGGCCCCGGCCAACGCGAAGTCGAAACCGGCCAACGTGAAGCCCAAGCCGAAGACGAACTCGAAGGCCAAGGCGAAGCCGAGGAACAAGTCGGCCTCGCCAGCAAACCACCATGTCAACCGCACTGCTCACGGCAAGTCGGTCAGGCTGCCGGGGAAGAGTCCGTCCCCGTCGCCCCCACCCCCACCTCCGCCCAGCCCGTCGCCCTCGCCGAGCCCGCCGCCGGCCCCACCGGTAACCCCGCAGGACTTCACCATGGCCGTCGGCGGGGTCACCCGGAACTACATCGTCTACGCGCAGCCCAACATCAGCGGGAGGGTCCCGGCGCTGGTCGTGCTGCAGGGCGCCAACGCCGCGACCTCCGTCGAGATCGGCCGGGACAATCTCATCCCGTTCGCCAACGCCGGCCAGCTTGTCCTTGTCTACGCCCAGCCGGTGAGGGAGTCCTGGAACGCCGGCGCCTGCTGCGAGTCGGCGCAGGCGCAGGGGGTCAACGACGTCGGGTTCATCGACCAGCTGGTGACCACGATCCAGGGACGCTCCGATGTCAGCTCGGTCTACCTGGCCGGGTACAGCAACGGGGGCAAGCTGGCCTACGACGTGGTGTGCTCGAACCCGGGGCTGGTCAAGGCGTTCGCCGTGATCGCCGCGACGCCCACCGTCGGCTGCCCGGACGGGGCGCCGGTTTCGCTGGTGACGATGGACGGCACCGACGATCCCAACCAGGCCTACAACTCATCCTCGACTCAGCACACCAACGGCTCGTTCAGGGAGGCCTCGACCGTCGACGAGGTCAACACCTGGGTCAAGCGGGACGGCTGCACCTCGCACAGCCAGCAGAAGATGGGGTCCATGGTCCTCGACTCCTGGTCGCACTGCAACGGTGGCACGGCCGTCCAGCTGGGCAGCATCGTCGGGGGTGGGCATGAGTGGTATGGCGGGGTCGGGTCGACGCCGTCGGACACCGACCTGATCTGGGCGTTCCTCACCCAGACCGTGCCTGCCGCCCAGTCGGGTTCCCCGACCGCCACCTCGTCGCCCGCGAGCTGAGCGGCTCGGCTCAGCGCAGCCCGGTGAGCAGCTCCGGGGTGAGCCGGTCCAGCGGCCGAGGCCCGTCGAGCACCACCTCGGCGAGGGCCAGGGTGTCGGGCGCCGGGGGGAACTCCGGCCGGGGCACCGCCACCACCGCCAGCCCGGCTGCCGCCGCCGAGCGCAGCCCGTTGCTCGAGTCCTCGATGGCGGCGGCGCGGGCGGGGTCGACCGCCAGCCGGCTGGTGGCCAGCAGGTAGACGTCGGGGGCAGGCTTGCCTCGCGCCACCTCGTCGGAGGAAGCGACGGCGCCGAAAAACGGGGCGAGTCCGGACCGGTCGAGGACGTCCCGGACCACCGGCAGCGGCGACGAGCTGGCCAGCCCGGCGGGCCGGGTCTCGGCGATCCGGCGCACCGCCTCGATGGCGCCGGGGAGGAGCGGCAACTGCGCCGCGTATGCGGCGGTCATGCGCTCGATCACCCCGGCGGCTACCCGCTCCGGGGGCAGGCCGACGCCCAGGTCGCCGCTCAAGTAGGCCGCCCACTCGGCGGTGCTCATGCCCATAAGGCGCGACTGGCTATCGCGCTGCCAGTGGCCACCGTGCTCGGCTACGAACGCTCGGCGTACCTGCTCCCAGACCGGTTCGGAATCGATGAGAATTCCGTCCAGGTCGAAGACCACGGCGTTGATCGGCATGGCCGGGCATGCTAGCGGGGCAGGCCCCGGGCAAAGCCGGGAGGGACCTGCACCCCCGTGATAGAAGGAATTTCGGCGACCGCCGGGCGTCGAGGGCAGGAGGTCATTCGATGGTTGAGGTCACGGTGTACGGCGCTCCCTGGTGCCCCGAGACCCGCCGCTGCAAGCGGCTGCTCGGCGAGGCCCGGGTCGATTACGTCTGGGTCGACGTGGACGACGACCCCGATGGCGAGGCGTTTGTCCGGCGCCAGGATTCCGGGAAGCTGACCCTCCCGGTCGTTGTCCTGCGCCATGGCCCGGTGCTGGTCGCCCCGGGCGGCCCAGAGCTGTTCGCCGCGCTCGGGGTCGAGCCCCCGAAGGACCTCCGGTACTTTGACCTGATCGTTGCCGGTGCCGGACCCGCCGGGCTCTCTGCGGCACTGCTGGCGGTGCGCGAGGGCATCCGGTGCCTCGTCCTGGAGCCGGGCGAACCAGGCGGGCAGGCCGCCGAGGCGCCCGCCCTGCTCGGCAGCCCCGGGTTCACCGATGGCCTGGCCGGCGGAGACGTCGCCGAGACGCTGCGCGCCCAGGCCAAGCGCTTCGGCGTGCGCATGCTCGGGCTGGCCCTGACCGGGTTGCGCCGGTCGGGAGACTACGTCGTCGTCACCGCAGGGTCGGGCGACGAGTTCCGGGCGAGGGCGGTGATCGTCGCCACCGGCGCCGTGTACGCTCAGCTCGGGATCCCCGGCGAGGACGAGCTGCGCGGGGCCGGCGTGCATTTCTCGGCCAGCTCCGACGGGCCCTTCTACCGCAAGTCCGAGGAACTGATGGTGGTCGGCGGGGGCGACCTGGCTGGCGAGGAGGCGCTGATCCTGACCGGCTTCACCCAGAGGGTCCGCGTGCTCGAGCCGACCGCCGAGTTCCGGGCTTCGCCGCTGCTGCTGGAGCGGCTCCGGCGCAACCCTAAGATCGAGCTCTACCCGTCCTCCGAGCTGACCGAGCTGACCATCGGCGAGGACGGCAAGCTGGCCGCCGCGGTGGTCCGCGATCGTACGACCGGCTACACGTTCTCGTTCAACCCGCCCGCCGTGTTCATCTACGCCGGCATGAAGCCGAACACCGAGCCCTTCGGCCGCGCCTTGGAGCTCGACGACGCCGGCTTCATCCTGGTCGACCGCACGATGCAGACCTCGATGCCCGGCGTGTTCGCCGCCGGCGACGTCCGGGCGGCGAGTAGCAAGCAACTGGGCGCGGCGATCGGGGAGGGGCTGGCCGCGGCGATGATGGCCCGGCGCCACCTGGAAACGTTCGGTGACCTGAGCCCCCGCGCCTCCGCCTGAGCGGTCGCGCTCCTCACCCGGGGCTGAAACCGGGAAAGCCAACGATTCGTGATCGACGAGTCCCCACCGACCGCCGGGCGGCGACTCGTGGTGAAGCGTCGAGGCGCGCGACCGGCTACGAGCTGATGTAGTAGATCAGGAAAACCAGCAATACGATGAATACGATCGCTCCAGGGATCAAGAGCGTAACCGCCGACGTCGACACTCCTCGCCACCTCCCCTTCTTCAGGACCGTGCCCTGACCTTCTTGGCCCGGTTTTCTTCGGTCCGCGGGGATTCTCGCAGAAAGACCCCCTTTCTGGTCAATCTTGGCCCCAGCCCGGCCGACAAAGCATCTATGCGCGGTGCCTCCCGCGCCCGTGCCCGGACGCAGGCACCCGCACCGGCCGGCGCCAAACCGGGCGAGGCATCATGAATCCATGAGTACGGTCAGCCCATCTCCGCCCGACTACCCGTTGCACGGGGGGTACCCGCCGCAGCCGGGCTGGTACCCGGACCCGAGCGGCCGCCACGAGCTCCGCTACTGGAGCGGGTGGCAGTGGACGCCGGGTGTCTCCGACCGCGGCGTCGTCACCGAGGAATGGCCGGGGCCGCCTGCCGGTGCACCGGCATGGGGACCAACTGGCTCACCAGCGAAGGTGCCGGACCAGGCGGGGGCCGACACCAGGGCAGTCCTCCCGAAGCGGGCCTGGACGCTCGCCGCTTCGGGCATCGCCGGTGCCTTCCTGTTCGCCATCGTCGGGCAGGTGCTCGCCGCCCTCGTCGCCCCTGGCAACAAGGTTGTCAACCTGGTGCTGGGCCAGGGCGGCCTGTGGGCCGGCCTGCTGGCGCCGGTCGTCGTCGCCAGCAGGCGCTACGGGACCGGCAACGTGTGGCTCGACTTCGGCATCCGCCGGGAGCGCCGCGACCTGTGGCGGGGGATGGGCTTCTCGGTGATCGGCCGCGTCGCCGGCCTCTGCCTGGTGCTTCCCATCGTCGCCCTCAACGCCAGGTTCAACGGGAGCGACGTGAACTCGCTGACCGGTGCCCGGGGCGACTGGCCGCTGTACACGCTGCTGATCCTGGTCGCAGTGATCGGTGCCCCGTTGGTCGAGGAGCTGTTCTTCCGGGGTCTCCTGCTGCGCTCGCTGATCCCGCTGACCGGCTCCGCGGTCGCCATCGGCATCCAGGCGGTGATCTTCGCCTCGATGCACCTCAAGCCCTCCTACGGTCTGGGCAACGTCTCGGTGTTCGCCGCGATCGCCGTCATGGGGGTCGTGCAGGGCGTGATCGCCGAGCGCTACCGGCGGCTGGGGCCGGCGATGTTCTCGCACAGCCTCTACAACGTGGCCGCGGTCCTGGCCCTGCTCGCCCGCTGAACGCCGGCTCCGGCACCGCCGTGGTCTGCTGGACGCGGCCCCACACGGCCGTGGTCTGCTGTAATGGGGCTTTCGAGTGAGAGCAACCGGAGGTTGGTGTGGACGAGCAACGAGCCCGGACGCTGCTCCAGGCGGAGCGGGCCAAAGTGGAGCAACTACTGGGGCAGCGGGTCGCCGCCTCGGAACTGGACCTGGCGACGGCCAAGGAGACCGGGGACTGGGGTGACCGCGCCGACCCGCTGACCGACGAGCAGGTCGACGAGGCGCTGGTCGAGCGGCTGCAGGCTCGGCTGGCGTCGATTGAGCGGGCCGAGAAGCGGCTGG
>DAIQBQ010000137.1:0-8090 GCA_036781065.1 Actinomycetota bacterium | reverse complement strand
CCGCCTACCCGGCTGCCGCCTACCCGCCGGCTCCCGGCTACGAGGCTCCGCGCCCGGAGGGCACCCACCGGCCGGGGGCGGGCTACCCGCAGCAGCCGGCAGCCGCCGCGCCAGCGGCCTGGTCGCCGCGCCCGGAGGGCACGCCGCGGCCCACGCCGGCGCACCCGGAGGGCGCCCGGCAGGGGGGACCGTCCTACCTACCGGGACCGGCGTACCAGAGCGGGCCAGTCCGGCCGGTCCGGGACGCCAACTCTCCGGCGCCGGCCGCCATCCCGGCGGACCCGGCCGCGGGCGAGCTCGGTCGGGTGGGAGCCGAATCGCTCCGGCCGGCGCCGTCGCTCACCGCCGCGCCCAGCCCGCTCGCCGGGGGGCCGGTCGCACCGTCGGCGATGAGCCCGGCGAGGGCGCCGGGCATGCCGCCGCCACCCCAACCCGGCGACACGCGCAGCTGGCTCGCCCGGCTGTTCTCCTCGTTCCGCCGGGGGGACAGCAGTGCCACGCCGCTCGCGCCCGTGGCCACAGCGGCGCACCCGGAAGCCCCCCGGGCGTTCCCTGAGGACATCCGCCCGGCGCGCCTGGAGGGCCCCCGGCCCGCCCCGGCAAGCTCGGCAGCCGCCCACCCGGGGCTTCCCCCGGCCCTGTCCGAGCTCGCCACCGGCAAGGCCCCCGGCACCACCCTGGTCTTCAAGGGCAGCCGGGGCAGCTCAGGGCCACACCTGCACCAGAGCGGTACGAGCCAGGGCAACGACCAGACCGGCACCAGCTGGAAGGAGTCGAGACGATGAGCCTGTCAGAGCGAGCAGAGCGAGCGGAGCGGGAGGCCGTTCATACCATCGGCAAGGCCCCCCGCGCCAAGAGCCAGCGTGCCGCCCCGGCCACCAAGGAGGCGGCCGAGTGGGGCCAGATGAAGCGGCGGGTGCGCGAGGTCCTGCTGGAGGAGCTCGGTCCCAAGCTGTCCGCCCGGATCAAGAGCGAAGAGCTGTCCTCGCTGGTGTCCAGCCACCTCGACGACGCCCTGCGCACCGCCGAGGTCTCGCTTCCTTCGTCCAAGCGGGCGCAGTTCGTCCGTGAGGTCGCCGCCGACCTGCTCGGCTACGGCCCGCTGGAGCCGCTGCTGGCCGACAAGGAAGTCACCGAAATCATGTGCAACGCGATCAACGAGATCTACGTCGAGCGCCGGGGCAAGATCGAGCGCACCACGGCGAGCTTCATGGACGAGGGTCAGTTCCGCCAGGTGATCGAGAAGATCGTCGCCCAGGTCGGCCGGCGCATCGACGAGTCGTCCCCGATGGTCGACGCCCGGCTTCCCGACGGTTCCCGGGTCAACGCGGTGATCCCGCCCGTGGCGATCCACGGGCCGATTCTCACCATCCGGCGCTTCCCGGAGAAGGCGTTCGAGGTCAAGGACCTGATCGCCTTCGGGTCGATCACGGTCGACACCGCGGTGTTCCTCGAGGCCTGCGTGCGGGCCAAGCTCAACGTCCTGGTCACCGGCGGCACCGGCACCGGGAAGACCACGGTGCTCAACGTCATCTCCGGCTTCATCCCGCTCGACGAACGGGTCATCACCATCGAAGACGCCGCCGAGCTGCGGCTGAACCAGCCTCACGTCGTCTCGCTCGAGGCCCGCCCGGCCAACATCGAGGGAGCCGGTGAGATCAAGATCCGGGATCTCCTGCGCAACGCCTTGCGGATGCGCCCCGACCGCATCATCGTCGGTGAGGTCCGAGGCGCCGAGGCGCTCGACATGCTCCAGGCCATGAACACCGGTCACGAGGGATCGCTGACCACGCTGCACTGCAACTCCCCTCGGGACGCCCTGTCCCGGCTGGAGACGCTCGTGTTGATGTCGGGCTTCGACCTGCCGGTGCGGGCAATCCGCAACCAGATCGCCGCCGCCATCGACATCATCGTCCACCTGGACCGCTTCGGCGACGGCTCCCGGCGCTGCACCGCCATCACCGAGGTGCAGGGCATGGAGTCCGACATCATCACGATCCAGGACGTGTTCCACTTCGTCTACACCCAGGGCGGCAAGGAGTCGTCCCGGGTGGCCGGGCGGCTGCAGGCGACGGGTCTCCGCCCGAAGATCATCGAGCGCATCCGGACCGCCGGCCTCGACCTGCCCCCGAAGCTGTTCCAGCCCGGTGGGCTGACCCCGGCGGCCCGCCCGGAAGGCAACCGGCCCGACAACTGGGGCCTGACCCCGGTCGGACCGGCCCAGCCTGAGCCGGGCCCCGCCGATGCCCGTGCCGAACTGCTGGCCAGCCTGGCCCGCCAGAGGGGTGGTCACCGGTGATCGCCGCCCTCGCCGCGGTCTTCTTCGCCGCCGGCATCATCATCGTCGCCATCGCCTTCGCCGCCAAGGACCGCCAGGAGCGGGTCAACCTCGCCCGGGTCCTGGACCTGGAGCGGGCCGACCCGACCCAGACCCCGCAGGCGATGATCCAGCTGATGGAGAAGGCGGGGGCGCTGGCCGACCGGGCCTTCCGGGACACGGTCACCACCAAGAAGCTCCAGACCGCCCTGCAGCTGGCGGGCATCAAGCTCCGCCCGGGCGAGTTCGGCGTCCTCATCGCCGGGATCGGGGTCGTGGCCGGCGTGCTGGTCGGCGTCCTGGTGCACAGCGCGATGCTCGGGTTCGTGGTCCTCGTGGCCGTCCCGCTGCTCGCCTACTGGTGGACGATGCGCAAGGGGCGGAAGCGCCGGATCGCGCTCGAGAACCAGCTGCCGACCGTGCTCCAGATCCTGGCCGGCTCGCTCGACTCCGGCGCCTCGCTGCTGCACGCCATGGAGATCGTCGCCTCCGAGGGCGACGCCCCGCTGGCCCCCGAGTTCGCCCGGGTCGTCGCGGAGACCCAGGTGGGCCGGCCGATCCTGGACTCGCTCCAGGCAATGGCCGAGCGCTGCGGGTCGCAGGACCTCGACTGGACGGTCGAGGCGATCCGGATCCAGTACACCTCAGGTGGCAGCCTCTCGGAGACCTTCCGGACGCTGGCCGAGTTCATGCGGGCCCGGGTCGAGGTCCGTGCCGAGGTCCGGGCGCTGTCGGCGGAGGCCCGCCTGTCCGGGAAGATCCTGACCGGCCTGCCGCTGTTCATCGGCGGCTTCCTGCTGCTATTCCGCCGGGCCTACGTCGCACCGCTGTACCAGACGTCGATCGGCCGCTACATGCTCGGCGCGGCGGCGGCCGGGATGATCGCCGGCTCCTACTGGATGTACCGCATCGTCAAGAAGGTGGAGGTGTAACGGTGAGCGACCTGGTTTGGATGGCACCCGCCGCCGTCGGAGTCGGCCTGGGGGCCGTGGCGATGGGCGTCGCAGCGCGGTCGATCGCCCGGCGCCACAGCTCGGTGGCGATGCAGACCATCATCGGCGACGACATCGACTCGAGGCAGGCGGAGCTGGCCGCCCCGCTGGCCGAGCGGCTGCTCGGTCCCGCCTGGGAGTCCCTGGCCAGGGGGGCGCGCCACGTCGTGCCCTCGACGATGATCGCCCGGCTCCGCCGCAACATCAGCCTGGCCGGGATGGGAAGCCTCGGCATCGAGGGGGCGCTGGCGCTCAAGGCCGCCGGTGCCGCCGTGGCCGGCGTCGGCCTCACCCTGGTCCTGGCGCTACTGCACGTGCGGATCAACATGGCGCTGATCTGGGGCATCCTCGGTGCCGCCCTGGGCTTCATGGCCCCGGACATCTTCATCGCCAAGGCGGCCGAGGACCGGCAGGACAAGATCCGCAAGTCGCTGCCGGAGACGCTCGACCTGCTGGCGATCGCGGTCGGGGCCGGGATGGGCCTCGAGGCGGCGGTCAGCCTGGTGATCCAGCGGCTCCCCGGCCCGCTGGGCGACGAGTTCCACCGGCTGCTGCAGGAGCTGGCTCTCGGCGTCTCCCGCCGGGAGGCGTTCACCGCCCTGCGCGAGCGCACCGAGGTGGAGGAACTGTCGACCTTCGCCTTGATCATCACCCAGGCCGACGCCCTCGGCACCCCGCTGACGCAGGTCCTGCGCAGCCAGGCCGCCGAGATGCGGGCGATCCGGCGCCAGCGGGCCCGGGAGCAGGGGGCGAAGACGCCGGTCGCCCTGCTCTTCCCGCTGCTGCTCGGGATCTTCCCCGCGCTGATGCTCGTCGTCATCGGGCCGGCGATCATCTCGATCATCCACGCCTTCACCAGCGGAGGGCCGGGCCTCTAGGCCGCTCGTCGTCGCTACGCCAAGGCAAGCCCGGTATCGGGGGGTGCTACCCGGCCCGGCGACGTGAACGTCGCCGCCGCCGGGTGGCCGGCACCGTGAGCGCCGGCGGGACAGGCCCTGGGAACCGTCCCGCCGGCTGCTTGCGGTTGTTCCGGGGATCCGAAGTTTTGTGGATCACCAGACTCAATAATGAGGGCCCACGATCCACAAAACTGCCTGCGTGCCACTGACCGGCTGGGCCCAGGCCCGTCGAGTATGCTCGGCCGATGGCCGAACCGGCGGTACCCGCCCCGACAACGGTCGGGGGCCCAGTCCCCTCCACCGGGCTCGCCATCGAGGTCCGGGGGCTCAGGAAGTCCTACGGGTCGGTGCAGGCGGTGCGCGGCATCAACCTGACCGTCGGGCGGGGGGAGGTCTTCGCCATGCTGGGCCCGAACGGGGCGGGCAAGACCACCACCGTCGAGATCCTCGAGGGCTACCGCAAGGCCGACGCCGGCGAGATCAAGGTCCTCGGCTACAACCCGGCCGCCGGGGACCGGGCATTCCGGGAACGGATCGGCATCGTCCTCCAGGAGACCGGCGTCGAGCCGTTCCTGACCGTCGAGGAAGCGATCCAACTCTACCGGGGCTACTACCCCCACCCGCGGCCGACCGAGGAGATCCTGTCGGTGGTCGGGCTCAAGGAGAAGCGGGACTCCCGGGTCAACAAGCTCTCCGGCGGGCAGAAGCGGCGCCTCGACATGGCGATCGGCCTGGCCGGCGACCCCGACCTGCTGTTCCTGGACGAGCCGACGACCGGCTTCGACCCGTCGGCCCGGCGCAACGCCTGGGAAGTTGTCCGCAACCTCGCCTCGCTGGGCAAGACCATCATGCTGACCACCCACTACATGGACGAGGCCGAGGCGCTGGCCGACCGGGCGGCGATCATCGTCGGCGGGGAGATCGTCGCCGTCGGCCCGCCGGGCACACTGCGCGGTTCGGTGCCCGACGCCACCCGGATCGTCTTCACCCTGACCGACGGAGTGACGCCGCCGGCCTCGCTGGGGGCCGTCGAGAGCGGCGAGGGCTTCAAGATCACCACCACCGAGCCGGTGCGGGCGCTGCACGACCTGACCGGCTGGGCGCTGTCGGCTGGGGCCGAACTGGCCGGCCTCGATGTCTCCAAGCCGTCGCTGGAGGAGGTCTACCTCGACCTGACCAAGGGGGTGGCCGGCACCGAATGAACAGCGGCGAGATGACACTGAGGCAGATCCACTACGAGAACAAGTCGTTCTGGCGCAACCCGGCGGCTGCGTTTTTCACCTTCGCCTTCCCGCTGATCTTCCTGGTGCTGTTCAACCTGCTGTTCGGGCATTCGAAGCTGGACTACTTCGGCCACCGGGTCGATACGTCGACGTTCTACGTGCCGGCGATCGCTGCCTTCTCGGTGATCTCCGCCTCGTTCACCAACCTGGCGATGAGCGTCACCTTCGCCCGGGAGCAGGGGGTGCTCAAGCGCAAGCGGGGCACCCCGATGCCGCCGGTGGCCTACCTGGGCGCCAAGATCCTGCACTCGACGCTGATCGCCATCGTCCTCGTGGTGATCATCGGGTTGTTCGGCAAGCTGTTCTACTCGGTGAGCTTTCCCGGCCACACCCTGCCCGCCTTCATCGTCAGCCTGATCGTCGGGGCGCTGGCGTTCTGCGCCCTGGGCCTGGCGATCACCGCGGCGGTCCCCAATGCCGACGCCGCACCGGCGATCGTCAACGCGGTGATCCTGCCGCTGCTGTTCATCTCGGATATCTTCATCCCGCTCCAGAACGCCCCCAAGTGGCTGACGTCGGTGGCGAAGTTCTTCCCCATCTACCACTTCTCCGAGGCGATGCAGCATGCCTTCAACCCGTTCGAGACCGGCTCCGGCTTCCGCGGCGGCGATCTCCTGATCGTGGGCATCTGGGGCCTGGCCGGGCTGCTGGTCGCCGTCCGGTACTTCCGTTGGGAGCCGACCCGATAGCGCAACCGGGTGGGCGCGGCACTGCCGGCACGGTTGCCGGGCGGGACCGCTACGCGCTGCGTTGGGTCGGCGAGCAGTACGCCTGCCGGGCCGACCACCTGGCCCAGCTGCTCGTGAGGCTTGGCGAGCCGGGGGCCGTCTCGAAGCCGTGGATACGGACCAGAGTCGCCGGCTGGGAGCGGCTCGGGCTGGTCGAGCAGGCCTCGGTGTTGACCGGCGAGCCACCCTGGATCTGGTTGACCCGGCAGGGCTTGTCACAGGTCGGGCTCACGTTCCGCGTCTGGCGTCCGAAGGCGTGGATGCTGGCCCATGTCGCGGCGACCAACCAGGTGCGGCTCTTCATCGAGCCGCGACGGCCCGGAGCCCTGTGGGTGCCGGAGCGCGAGCTCCGGCACCGGGCGTTGCACCAGCCGGTGCCCGACGCCGAGATCCACGACGACACGGGTACCGTGACCGCGGTCGAGGTGGAGCTGTCGCCGAAGTCGACCGAGCGGCGGCGCCGGGTGATGCAGGAGCTGGTCGCCCACTACGACTCGGTGTGGTACTTCGCCGCCGCGGCCGCCTGGGCCGCCGTCCACGACGCCCTCTGCGCGGTGCCGGTGCAGCTCACCCACCTGGTGCGGATCTACGCGCTGGAGGATTGCTAATGGTGCGTCCCTCAACTACGGCGACATTCGAACGCCCCTGCATCCCCGCGCAGGACCGCTCTCGGTGTCGCCTCATTATCGGGACGCACCACTAGTGTCGGGCGTACTCGGGGCGATGCTCGCCGGGGACCTGGTCGAATGGAGCCGCCAGGAGGGCGGGTCGTTGTGGCTCCGCTACCCGGCGGCGGACCTTGCCCGGCACGGAGTTGTCGTCGGGGCGGCCGGGTCAGGCAAGACCGAGACGCTGCTCCGGATCGCCTCGCTGGCGGCGGCCGAGTACCGCTGGCAGGTGGTGTTCATCGACGCCAAGGGCGACCCGGCGACCCGGGACCGGTTTGCCGGGGCGATGGGCGCCTGCGGGACGGCGGTGCGGACCTTCCCGGCCGAGGCGTACGACGGCTGGCGCGGCGACACCCGGGCGCTGGTCAACCGGCTGATGGAGGTGAGCGACTTCTCCGAGCCCTACTACCGCGAGATGGCGCTCAGGGTGCTGGACCTGGCGGTCTCCTCCCCGGACGGGTTGCCCCGGTCTTCGGGCGAGCTGCTGGCCCGGTTGAGCAAGCCGGCGCTGCGCGCGGCCTACCGGCGGGCGGGGCTGGCGGCCGAGATCGAGGAGCTGGCGCCGAGGGACGTCGCCGGCGTCGCCAACCGCTACCGGGCGTTCTTCGGGGCGGTCGGGCAATCACTGGACGGGAGCTGGGCATTCGAGGACGCCCCCGCCTGCTACCTCCTGCTGGAGGGGCTGGCGCTCAAAGCGGAGGCGGCCCGGCTGGGCCGCTACTTCCTTGAGGACTTCGCCCACTACGCCGCCGCCCGCAAGTCGCCGGAGGCCCCGGTGTTGCTGGTGGTCGATGAGTTCTCCGCCCTGGAATCGACCGCGGATGCCGCCCACCTGTTCGAGCGGCTGCGCTCGTTCGGGGCGGCGGTGGTGATCTCGTCGCAGGGATACGCCGGCCTGGGCCGGGCCGCCGACCGGATCCTCGACGCCGCCCACACCCTGATCGTGCACCGCTCGGCGGACCCGGAACGGCTGGTCGCCCGCGCCGGGACGGTCTCCCGGCTGGACCACACCCGCTACACAGGCGCGGGCGATCCCGGGGGCCGGAGCGGGATGGTCACCCGGCGGGAGCAGCCGAGGGTCAAACCCAACGAGGTGCGCCAGCTCCCGGTCGGCGAGGCGATGGTGATCTCCGGGGGCCGCTCGGCGCGGGTCAGGGTCGAGATGGTTCAGGTCGATCCGGCAACAATCCCCCCGCCGCCCCC
>DAIQBQ010000136.1:0-8150 GCA_036781065.1 Actinomycetota bacterium | reverse complement strand
AGAGCACTCGATCGTCCTCGTCCGTGGCGGCCGGGTGAAGGACCTTCCCGGCGTGCGTTACAAGATCGTGCGGGGCACGCTCGACACCGCCGGTGTCCGGAACCGCAAGAAGGCGCGCAGCCGCTACGGCGCCAAGAAGGAAAAGTAGCCATGCCCCGCAAAGGACCAGCCATCAAGCGGGAGCCCGCCCCGGACCCCATCTACCACAACCCGCTCGCCACCCAGTTCATCAACCGGATCATGCTGCGGGGCAAGCGCTCGCTCGCCGAGAAGATCGTCTACGGGGCGCTGAAGATCATCTCCGATAAAACCGGGGGCGACCCGACCCAGACGCTGCGCAAGGCGGTCGAAGGGGCCCGGCCGCTGATCGAGGTGCGCTCCCGCCGGGTCGGCGGCGCCACCTACCAGGTCCCAGTCGAAGTCCCGAGCAGGCGCTCGACCACCCTGGCGATCCGGTGGATCGTCAACTACTCCCGGGGCCGCCGGGAGCGGACGATGGCCCAGCGCCTGGCCGGCGAGTTGATGGACGCCGCCAACGGCGTCGGGGCCTCGGTCAAGCGGCGTGAGGATCTCCACAAGATGGCGGAGGCAAACAAGGCATTCGCACACTACCGTTGGTAAGGGCCCAGCCCGCCGTTTAGGCGGTGGGCACGGTACCCTGGTTGCTGGCCGCAGTTCGACCGTAGTTCGAGGAACGAACTCGAGGAGGCAAGTCTTGGGCGAAGGGGCACGGGAGGTTTCGCAGGAGTAGCCCGCTCAACGCTGCGAGACCGCTCGGCCGGGTTTGGTGCCCGGCCGTTTTGTTGGGCGGGATCGCCCCCGGAAGGGGCAGGACGCAACGCCAGCAACACCGTCAGTGGCACGCTTAGGGGGGTTGGGAAGGGTTGGTGAAACGAGCAATGGCTACGGAACCGGAGATGCTCCAGAAACCGAAGCCGCCTCTGCGGGCGGTGGAGGGCCCCAGTGAGGGCCCCAGGGAGGGCCGGGCGGGGAGTAAGGGCGGTGTGCCCTTGATCCGGGAATACCCGCTGGGCCGGACCCGCAACATCGGGATCATGGCGCATATCGACGCGGGTAAGACGACGACAACTGAGCGGATCCTCTACTACACCGGCCGCACCTACAAGATGGGTGAGGTCCACGAAGGCGCGGCGGTCATGGACTGGATGGTCCAGGAGCAGGAGCGCGGGATCACGATCACCTCCGCCGCCACCACCTGCCGGTGGAAGGACCACTGGATCAACATCATCGATACCCCGGGCCACGTCGACTTCACGGTCGAGGTCGAGCGGTCACTGCGCGTGCTCGACGGCGCGGTCGCCGTCTTCGACGCCGTCGCCGGGGTCGAGCCGCAGACCGAGACGGTATGGCGCCAGGCCGACCGCTACCGGGTCCCCCGCATCTGCTTCATCAACAAGATGGATCGGACGGGGGCCGATTTCTTTATGTCCCTCGACATGATCCGGGATCGCCTCGGCGCCCAGCCGCTGGCCGTCCAGATCCCCTGGGGCAGCGAGGCCGGCTTCCACGGGGTCATCGACCTCATCGAGATGAAGGGCCGCTACTGGACCACCGACAAGGGCGACGTGTGGGAGGACCGCGAGATCCCCGCCGAGCTCGCCCAGGACGCCGAGCACTGGCGCCACGAGCTGTTCGAGGCCCTCGCCGAGTTCGACGACGAGGTGATGGAGGCCTACGTTCACGGCGGCGAGCCCACGCCTGAGCACCTTCGCATGGCCGTCCGCAAGGCGACGCTCGCCGGCGAGGCCACCCCGGTGCTGTGCGGCAGCGCGTTCAAGAACAAGGGCGTCCAGCCATTGCTCGACGCGGTGATCAACTACCTGCCCGCGCCGTCCGACGTCCCGCCGGTCACCGGCGAGGACCCCCGCTCCGGCGGCATCGTCGAGCGCAAGGCTGACGACACCGAGCCGTTCTGCGCCCTGGCGTTCAAGATCATGTCCGACCCGCACGTCGGCCGGCTGACCTACTTCCGGGTCTACTCCGGCACCGTCCGGGCCGGAGCCGCGGTCAGCAACTCCAGCCGGGACCGCAAGGAGCGCATCGGGCGCATCCTGCAGATGCACGCCAACCACCGGGAGGACAAGGAGGCCGCCTTCACCGGCGACATCGTCGCCATCGTCGGCCTGAAGCAGACCCTGACCGGCGACACCTTGTGCGACCCGGTGAACCCGGTCCTCCTCGAGCCACCGACCTTCGCCGACCCGGTGATCCGGCTGGCGATCGAGCCGAAGACCAAAGTCGACCAGGAACGCCTGGCCAACGCCCTCCAGCGCCTGGCCGAGGAGGACCCGACCTTCCAGATCCGCACCGACACCGAGACCGGCCAGACGATCATCGCCGGCATGGGCGAGCTGCACCTGGAGGTGCTCGTCGACCGGCTGACCCGCGAGTTCAAAGTCGACGCCAACGTCGGCAAGCCGCAGGTCGCCTACCGGGAGACCGTCCGCAAGCCGGTGAGCAACGTCGTCCTGCGCTACGTCAAGCAGACCGGTGGCAAGGGCCAGTTCGCCCACGTCGTGCTCGACCTGGAGCCACTTGGCCCCGGGGGAGGCTACGAGTTCGTCAGCCAGATCAAGGGCGGGGCTATCCCGGCCGAATACATCCCGGCAGTCGACGAGGGCATCCAGGACGCCATGGCGGGCGGGGTGCTGGCGGGCTTCCCGCTGGTCGACATCCGGGTGACGCTGGTCGACGGTTCGTACCACGAGGTGGACTCCTCGGAGATGGCGTTCAAGATCGCCGGGTCGATGGCACTGAAGCAGGCGGTCCAGCAGGCGAGCCCGGCGCTGCTCGAGCCGGTCATGGAGGTGGAGGTCGTCACGCCCGAAGAGTTCATGGGCGACGTGATCGGCGACGTCAACGGGCGCCGGGGACGCATCGAGAAGTTGGATAATCGAGGCACATCACGTATCATCCGTGCCTTCGTCCCCCTCGCGGAGATGTTTGGCTACGCCACCGACCTGCGCAGCCGCACGCAGGGTCGGGCGGTCTACACCATGCAGTTCCACTCCTACCAGGAGGTTCCGGCGACCCAGTCGGAACAGATCGTCAAGCGGATCCGCGGCTACTAGAGGTTCATTTACCAGGGAGCGGCAGGGACAGGGATGGCCAGCCAAAAAATCAGGATCAAGCTCAAGGCCTATGACCACGAGGTCATCGACCAGAGCGCGCGGAAGATCGTCGACACGGTCACCCGGACCGGTGCCGGCGTGCACGGACCGATCCCACTGCCGACCCGCATCGAGCGGGTGACGGTGATCCGCTCGCCGCACAAGGACAAGGACTCTCGCGAGCACTTCGAAATGCGCACCCACAAGCGGATGATCGACATCGTCGACCCGACGCCGAAGACCGTGGATTCACTGCAGCGGCTCGACCTCCCGGCCGGCGTCGATATCGAGATCAAGCTCAACCTGTAGGAGAGGGCACCAATGGCTGCAGTAACGAAGGGGATTCTCGGTCGCAAGGTGGGGATGACCCAGATCTTCGACGCCTCGTCGCGGGTGATCCCGGTGACCGTGCTCGCCGCTGGGCCGTGCCGGGTCTCGGCGGTGCGCACCCCGGAGAAGGACGGCTACTCGGCGGTGCAACTGGCCTTCGACGTGGTCCCCGAGCGCAAGCTGAACCAGCCCGAGCGGGGCCACCTGAAGAAGTCGTCGCTGCCGCCGATGCGGACCCTCGCCGAGCTCCGGCTGGAGTCGACCGACGGCTTCGAGGTCGGCAACGAGGTGCTGGCCGACGTCTTCGCCAAGGGCGAGCGGGTCGATGTCATCGGCACCTCCAAGGGCAAGGGCTTCGCCGGCGTCATGCGCCGGCACGGCTTCCGCGGCCTGTCGGCGAGCCACGGCACTGAGCGCAAACACCGCTCGCCGGGGTCGGTCGGCGCCAGCGCCACGCCCTCCCGGATCTTCAAGGGCATGCGGATGGCCGGCCAGCTCGGCAACGTGCGGGTGACCATGCTGAACCTGGAGGTCGTCGATGCCGACCCGGCCCGCAACCTGCTGCTGATCCGTGGTGCGGTGCCCGGCCCCAACGGCTCGGTCGTGATGGTGCGCTCGTCGGTCAAGGCCCGCTTCAACCCGGGGGCGAACGGGGCGAAGTCGTGAGCACCGCTTCCTACGTCGACGCCAACGGCTCCGCCGCCGGCCAGATCCAGCTCCCAGACGACATCTTCGGCATCGAGCCCAACGTCCCGGTGATGCACGCCGTCGTGCGGGCGCACCTTGCCGCCCTGCGGGCGGGCACCCACTCGACCAAGACCCGGGCGGAGGTCCGTGGCGGCGGCAAGAAGCCGTGGCGGCAGAAGGGCACCGGCCGGGCCCGGCACGGGTCGACCCGGGAGCCGCAGTGGGTGGGCGGCGGGATCGCCCACGGGCCCAAACCCCGCGACTACACGTTCTCGCTGACCAAGAAGACCCGGGCGCTGGCGCTGCGCTCGGCGCTCTCCGACCGCGCCCGCGAGGGCAGCATCGTCGTGGTCGACCCGCCGGTGTTCGAGGAACCCAAGACCAAGAAGGCGATCGGCCTGCTGGCGTCGTGGGGGACCTCGGGCAAGGTGCTGATCGTCGTCGGCCGGAGCGCGGACGGGGACCCCGGGATGGCCGACACCTGGAAGTCGTTCCGCAACCTCCCGGAAGTGTTCATCGCCGCGGTGCCCACCACCTACCGGGTGCTGGGTGCCGACGTCGTCGTGATCACCAAGGAGGCCCTGGCCGGCATCATCGGCGCCGACGTCGTCGTCGAGGCCGCTGAGCCCACCGCGCCGGCCGCCGGCGAGGAGCCCGAGTCCGAGCTGGAGGTGTCCGGCGACGAACCGGTCTCGCCCGGCGAGGAGGAGGTCGTCTCCGAGGCCGAGGAGATTGTTGAGGAGGCCGAGGCCGACGAAGACGCCGAGGAGCAGGGTGTCGTCGACGAGGCCGAGGACATCGTGCGTGAGGCCGAAGAGGCCGAGCAGGGCGAGGAGGGTGCCGAGTGAGCAGCTCGCCCCGTGACATCATCCTGCGGCCGGTCGTGTCCGAGAAGTCCTACGGCCTGATCGACATCGACACCTACACGTTCCTCGTGCCCCGGTCGGCCACCAAGACCGACATTCGCCACGCCGTCGAGGCGATCTGGGGAGTCAAGGTCGTCGCCGTCAACACCATCAACCGCAAGGGCAAGACCAAGCGGACCCGCACCGTCATCGGGACCCGGGCCAGCTCCAAGCGGGCGATCGTGAAGCTGGCCGCCGGCGACAAGATCGAGCTCTTCGAGACCAGGTAAGGAGCTTTCCCGACGCCATGACCGTACGCAAAGCCAAGCCCACGACCCCCGGCCGCCGGGCGGCGTCGTTCGCCGACTTCTCGGAGATCACCGCGACCAAGCCGGAGCGCTCGCTGACCGTCCCGAACCCGAAGCGGGCCGGGCGCAACGCCCACGGCCGGATCACCACCCGGCACCAGGGCGGCGGCCACAAGCAGCAGTACCGGATCATCGACTTCCGCCGGGACAAGGACGGGATCGCGGCCAAGGTCGCCACGATCGAGTACGACCCGAACCGGACTGCCCGCATCGCCCTGCTCCACTACGTCGACGGGGAGAAGCGCTACATCGTCTGCCCGGACAAGGTAAAGGTTGGCGACATGCTCATGAGCGGGCCCGGTGCCGAGATCCGCCCCGGCAACGCGCTGCCGCTGCGCAACATCCCGGTCGGCACCGTGATCCACAACGTCGAGCTGAAGCAGGGCGGCGGTGCCAAGCTCGCCCGGTCGGCTGGCGCCTCGGTGCAGCTGGTGGCCAAGGAGGCGACGATGGCGACGCTCCGGCTCCCCTCCGGGGAGATGCGGCTGGTCCCGGTCGGCTGCCGGGCGACCGTCGGCGAGGTCGGCAACGCCGAGGCGGAGCTGATCTCGATCGGCAAGGCCGGCCGCAACCGCTGGAAGAACCGCCGCCCGAGTGTCCGCGGTGTAGCCATGAACCCGGTCGACCACCCGCTCGGCGGCGGCGAGGGCAAGGCCTCCGGTGGGCGGAACCCGACCTCGCCCTGGGGCAAGACCGAGGGCCGGACCCGCAAGAAGGGCAAGTACTCGGACGCCCACATCGTGCGCCGCCGCGGCGCCAAGCGAGGGGGTTAGCGATGCCGCGATCGTTGAGCAAGGGCCCGTTCGTCGACGACCACCTGCTGAAGAAGGTCGACGAGCTGAACCGCCGGGGCGACAAGCGGGTGATCAAGACGTGGTCGCGCCGCTCGACGCTGATCCCGGACATGGTCGGGCATACCATCGCCGTCCATGACGGGCGCAAGCACGTGCCGGTCTACGTCACCGAGTCGATGGTCGGCCACAAGCTGGGCGAGTTCGCCCCCACCCGTACCTTCCGCACCCACGGCCACCACACCGAACGCTCCACGAGGTTGAAGTAATGGCGGCCAAGACCAGAGTCCCCGGGCAGGCCAGCGCCGGCGCCCGCTACCTCCACATCAGCTCGACCAAGCTGAACCAGGTGGCGGCGCTGATCCGCGGCGCCCACGTCGACGAGGCGCGGCGCATCCTGGCGTTCACGCCGAAGGGGGCCAGCCGGGAGCTGTCGAAGGTGCTGGAGTCGGCGATCGCCAACGCCGAGAACAACTTCCAGCTCCCGTCCGACGAGCTCTACGTCCGCGAGGTGCGGGCCGACGAGGGGCCGACGATGAAGCGCTTCCGCCCCCGGGCGCAGGGCCGTGCCTACCGGATCCGGCGGCGGACCGCCCATCTGCACATCACCGTCGAGCGGCGTGCGCCTGAGCCGCGCCCGCAATCCGGTGCCCGCCGGGCGCGGCGGATCCTGCGCCGCGGCGGCGAAGGCGCGGCGGCGGCCAACCCACAACAGAGTTCGAGGCGCTCCAGACCGGGCGGCGGGCGCCAACGGGGCGAGCCGGGCGGGGAAGGAGACAAGAGTGGGTCATAAGGTTCATCCCTACGGGTTCCGGCTCGGGGTCACCACCGACTGGAAGTCCCGCTGGTATGCCGAAGGCAACCAGTACCGCCAGTACGTGCTCGCCGACGACCGCATCCGGGATTACCTGCGCAACCTGCTGCCGCACGCGGCGATCAGCCGGATCGAGATCGAGCGGACCAGGGAGCGGGTGCGCGTCGACGTCCACACCGCCCGGCCCGGGATCGTCATCGGCCGGCGGGGCGTGCAGGCCGACGAGATCCGGGCGGCGCTCGAGTCGATGGAGACCAAGGCCGCCCGGGAGACGACCGGCAAGGACGTCAACGTCCAGGTGCAGCTCAACATCATCGAGGTCAAGACACCGGACCTGGACTCGCAGCTGCTGGCCCAGGCGGTCGCCGAGCAGCTTTCCTCCCGGGTGTCGTTCCGCCGCGCGATGCGCAAGGCGGTGAACACGGCCATCAAGGCGGGCGCACAGGGGGTCAAGATCTCCTGCGCCGGGCGCCTCGGCGGGGCGGAGATGAGCCGGCGGGAGGGTTACCACGAGGGCAAGGTCCCGCTGCACACGCTGCGGGCGGACATCGACTACGGCTTCACCGAGGCCCGCACCACCTTCGGCCGCATCGGGGTCAAGGTCTGGATCTACAAGGGTGACATCGTCCCGGTCCGGGAGTCCGCCGCTCGCCGCCGTATGGCCGGCGAGGAGGAGACGCCTCCGGGCCCGGCGACACCGCCGGCGTCAGGGGGCGACGGAGGGGGCCGCCCGCCGCGCCGGCCATCCGGGGGCCGCCAGCCCCGCCCGCCGAGGCGGGAGGCTCCAGCGCGGACCGCCCAACCGGCGCAGGCCCCCGTGGCCAGCGCTCCCTCCGCTGCCGACGCGGCGCCCGCACGGGCGGCTGGGGAAGGCGGCAGCGGTGCTTAGCCCCAAGAAGGTGAAGCACCGCAAGCAGCACCGCGGCCGCATGCGCGGGCTGTCCAAGGGTGGCACCGAGGTCACCTTCGGCGACTACGGCCTGCAGGCGACCGAGCCGGGCTGGATCAGCGCCCGCCAGATCGAGTCCGCCCGTGTTGCCATCACCCGGCACGTCAAACGCGGCGGCAAGGTGTGGATCAACATCTTCCCGGACAAGCCGTACACGAAGAAGCCGGCCGAGACCCGTATGGGCTCGGGCAAGGGCAACCCGGAGGGCTGGGTCGCCGTGGTCAAGCCCGGCCGG
>DAIQBQ010000135.1:0-8228 GCA_036781065.1 Actinomycetota bacterium | reverse complement strand
AGTTTTGTGGATCGCCACACTCAATAATGAGGGCCCATGATCCACAAAACACCGGCTCGCCGAAATTAGGTGCCCCAGCCGCCTCCTCCCGGGGTTTCCAGCCGAATGATGTCCCCTTTGCGGGCTTCGAGGGTGACCTTGTCCGGAAGCTCCGTCGCCACCCCGTCGCGGATGAGGAGATTGCGACCGGCGGCCCCCGGCGAGCCTCCGGCCAGGCCCCACGGGCCGCGGCTGCGGCGGTCGGTCTGCAGCGAAACGGTCGCCGAGTCGGCCAGGACCTCGACCTCGCGGACGATGCCGTCGCCGCCCCGCCACCGTCCGCCACCGCCCGAGCCCCGGCGCAGCTCCAGCCGCCGGACCCGGAGCGGGTAGGCGTACTCCAGCGCCTCGGCCGGAGTGTTCTTGGTGTTGGTCATCGCGGTGTGCACCCCCGACATCCCGTCGCGGCCGAGCCCCGCCCCCTGGCCGCCCCCGGTGGTCTCGTAATAGGCAAACGCCGGGCGGGTGCGCGGAGAGTAGACCCCGCCGATCAGCAGGTTGTTCATCGTCCCCTGCGAGGCCGCCGGGATGCGGTCCGGGATCGCCTGGGCCATGGCGCCGAAGACCACGTCGACGATGCGCTGCGACGTCTCGACATTGCCGGCCGATACCGCCGCCGGCGCCAGTGCGTTGACGACCGAACCCGGCGGGGCGATCACGGTCACCGGTCGCATGCCCCCGGCCGTCGGGGGAACGTCAGGGCCGGTGACCGCCCGGACGACGAAGGTGACCGCCGAGACCGTGACCGCGAGCGGACAGTTGACATTGCCCCGCACCTGGTCGCTCGAGCCGGTGAAGTCGACCACCAGCTCGTCGCCGCGGATCCTCACCGTCGCCGCGATCCGCACCGGGCCCGAGCCGTCGCCGTCGGAGTCGAGGACGTCGGCGAAGGCATAATCGCCGTCGGGCAGGGCGGCGATGCCGGCGCGGACTGCCGCCTCGCTGTAGGCGATCAGGTCTTCCATGGCCGCCAGCAGCGAAGCGGGGCCCAGGCGGCGGGCCAGGTCCTGCAGCCGGGCGGCGCCGCGGGCGTTGGCGCCGGCCTGGGCACGCAGGTCACCGAGGCGCTCGGCCGGGGTGCGCGAGTTGGCGACGACGATGGCCAGGACCGCCGGGTCCGGCTCCCCTGCCCGCCAGGCCAGGACCGGCGGCAGGCGTAAACCCTCCTGGAAGATGTCGGTCGAGTCGCCGGGCATGCTGCCCGGGGTCTTGCCGGCGACGTCGGCGTGGTGCGCCCGGGTCGCCACGTGCCCCAGCAGCACTCCCCCGCCGAACACCGGCGAGACCAGCGTGAGGTCGTTCAGGTGCGAGCCCCCGGCGAACGGGTCGTTCAGCAGCACGCCGTCGCCGTCGGCAAGGTCCCCGAACGCGGCCAGGGCGGCAGCGATGCTCGCCGGCATGGCGCCCAGGTGCACCGGGATGTGCTCGGCCTGGGCGCACAGCTCGCCGGCCGGGGTCGCCAGCGCTGAGGAGCAGTCCTCCCGCTCGGTGATGTTGGGCGACCGGGCGGTGCGGCGCAGGGTCACCCCCATCTCCTCGGCGACCCCGGCGAGGCTGTGGCGCACGACCTCGAGCGTGAGCGGGTCCACCGGCCTCAGCGACCCCGGCGGCGCAGGATCAGGGTGCCCACCCGCCCGACCGTCGCCCGCCAGCCCGAGCCCACGACCGTGGTCGAGTCGTCCCCCCAGACCAGGCATGGGCCGTCGAGGACCGCTCCGGCGCCGAGCTCCTCCCGCAGGTAGCCGCGGCCGGATCGGGGCGGGCCGGCCGACGCCGGCACCGCGGGGAGCCGCAGCCCGGGAGCAGGGCCGGTGGCCCGCACCCGGAAAGTCACCAGCTCCACCCGGTCCCCGCGTGCGTCCCAGCCGAACCGCGCCCGGTGAGCGGCGGCGAACGCCTCCTCCAGCGCCTCCAGCGCCGCCGGGCGGGCGTCGTCGACGGCAACGGGAACCTCATGGGCCTGGCCCTGGTAGCGGCAGTCGATCAGGTACGAGATCCCGGCGGCCCCGGCCCCCTGCCGGGTGAGCGAGGCCAGGGCGTCGTCCCGCAGTTCGGCCAGCAGCGCCGCGGCCGCCTCCGGGTCCGAACCCAGCCCCATCACCCTGGTACGCCAGGCGTCGGCCGACAGCGGCGTGGCCAGCAGGCCCAGCGCCGAGAGCGCTCCGGCGTAGGGGGGCACCAGCACGGCCGGCATCTCCAGGGCGTCGGCCAGGGCGCAGGCGTGCATCGGGCCGGCGCCGCCAAAGGCGACCAGGGCGAAGTCCCGGGGATCCCGGCCGCGCTCGACGGTCACCACCCGGATCGCCGCCGCCATCTGCGCCCCGACCGCGCGCAGCCCGGCCGCGGCCACCGCCGCAACGCCGACCCCCAGCCGGCGGGCCAGCGGCTCCAGCGCGGCCGCGGCTGCCGCCTCGTCCAGCTTCAGGCGCCCACCGAGGAACCGGGGCGGGTCGAGGTGCCCGGCGACGACGTGGGCGTCGGTGACCGCCGGCTCGGTCCCGCCGCGGCCGTAGCAGGCCGGGCCGGGGTCGGCGCCGGCGCTCGATGGCCCGGCCCGGAGCGCCCCGGCGGGATCGACCCAGAGCAGGCTCCCGCCCCCGGCCCCCACGGTGTGGACAGCGACCGCCGGCGTACGGAACGGGAGGCCACCGACTGAGGACTCGGAGCTGACCGCCGGAGCGCCGCCCTCGACGAGGCAGACGTCGGTCGAGGTGCCGCCCATGTCGAAGGTCACCAGATCGGCGAAGCCCTCCTCGGCGGCAGCGGACAGCGCGCCGCGGACCCCGGCGGCAGGGCCGGAGAGAAGCGTGTGGACCGGCCTGCGAGCGGCCTCCTCCACGCTCATCGTGGCGCCGCCCGAACCCATCACGACGACCTGGGCCCCCGATGCCGCCACCCGCCCGGCGATCCGTGCCAGGTATCCCTCGACCACCGGCCCGACGTAGGCGTCGAGCACCGTGGTGGACGCCCGCTCGTATTCCCGGAACTCCGGGGAGACCTCGGACGAGAGCGACACCGCCAGTTCCGGTGCCAGCGACAAAAGCAGTGCCCGCACCCGGCGCTCGGGGGCCGGGTTGGCGAACGAGAACAGCAGGCACACCGCCACGGAGGTGATCCCCTGCTCCAGGAGCCTGGCCAGCCTGGCCGACGCCGCCGCCTCATCCAGGGCGGCGATCACCTCGCCGGATGCCCCGGTCCGCTCCGGCACACCGACCGAGCACCCGGAGTCGACCAGCGGCAACGGGCGCTCGGCCCGCAGGTCGTACAGCGACGGGCGGTGCTGGCGGCCGATCGCCAGCAGGTCGCCGAAGCCCTCCGTGGTGACGAACCCGGTCCGCGCCCCCGTGCGTTCCAGGACCGCGTTGGTAGCCACCGTGGTCCCGTGGGCGACCAGCGACACCGATCCCAGGCCCGCCGCCGACAGCGCCTCGGCCAGCCCGGTGGCAAAGCCGATGCTCTGGTCGGCGGGGGTCGTCGGGACCTTCCAGGACGATAGCGCCCGGGCCTCCCCAGGCTGCCATACGATCACATCGGTAAAGGTCCCGCCGACGTCGATCCCGACGACCGGCCCCGCAGGCGACGAAGTGGCTACTTCTCGCCGCCCATCCTGAGGCCGAGTGCCCCCACCGCGGCCAGGGCGGCGTCCACCGATCCGTAGACCTCGGTGAGCAGGGCGGCGGAGACGATCGCCAGCGTCGTCGCCATCGACTCCGCCGGCACCAGCTTGAGCGACGCCTTCAGCGCGTCCTGGTCCCGGCGCAGCGCGGCGGCGAGCACGGCGATGGCCGACCGCGACAACTCTCGGCCGGTCGCGCTCGTGAAGTCGTAGGCCCCCGGGTCGGACACCGGCTTATCGTGGCACAGTTCCGCCGCCGGGGGTACCCCCCGCCGGCGAACCGCCGGCGAACCGTCAGCTCGGGACCCGGATCCCTGCGGCGATGTCGTCGTAGTCCAGCCGCTCCAGGAACTCGCGGTCCCGGGGATAGGTCAGCAGGCGCACCGCGTCGGCGATGGTCAACCACCGGACCTCGTCGACCTCGTCGTTGGCGCGGAATTCGCCGCCGACGGGGTGCATCGCCCAGTAGCGGACCGTCTTGGGGCGGCCGCGGCGGTCCTGGTAGCTCACGTCCCCGAGGGCGATGCCCAGCCGGCAGGTGAGCCCGGTCTCCTCATGGACCTCGCGCAGCGCCGCCTCCTCGTGGCTCTCGCCGGGCAGCAGTTTGCCCTTGGGCAGGCTCCAGTCCCGGTAGTTCGGCCGGTGGACGAGTGCGACCACCAGGGCACCATTCTCGACCCGGCGGACCATCACTCCTCCGGCCGCTTCCACCAGCTCTGCCGTCGCCATGGACCACATTCTCCTTCCCCGGCAAGCCACAAGGGCCGATTCCCGATTACCATCATTTCCCAATGCCGCGCCTTTATCTCCTACGCCACGCCAAATCGAGCTGGGATGAGCCCGGGCTGGACGACCCTTCCCGCCCGCTCAGCCCCCGGGGCCGCAAGGCGGCGCGGCTGGCCGCCCGGTACATCGAGATGGAAGGCATCGCCCCGGACCTGGTGCTCTGCTCGCCGGCCAAGCGTTGCCTGGAGACCCTGGAACCGCTGCGCACCGCCTTTGCCGGCCCGGTGCGGGTCGACATCGAGGACGACCTGTACGGGGCAGGCTCCGGCGACCTGCTCCGCCGGCTGCGCAAGGTCCCGCCGGGCACCGGCTCGGTGATGGTGATCGGCCACAACCCGGCGATCCAGGAGCTGGCGGTGATGCTGGCCCGTAACCCCGACGACCTCCCCCGCCTCCGGGACAAGTACCCGACGGCGGGGCTGGCGACGCTGAGTTTCCCGGGGGACTGGAAGAACCTCGGCGAGACCGCGGCGGTGCTGGAGGAGTTCGTCGTGCCTCGGGAGCCGGATCCTCCCCGGGAGCTGTAGCCAGCCCGGGGGCTGTCGCCGTCCGAACATGTGGCCACCCTGGAACGGGAGCGGCTCAGCCCGGCGGCAGCAGCCTGCCGGAGGCGACGGCTCCCCCGGAACAGTCGAATACCCACACCGCACCTTTTAACGTCTCCAGCCCCACGGCCCGCCCGGCGAGCCGCACCCCGGCCCCGGCGAGGACACCGAGCACCGCCTCGATCACGTCGCCGTGGCTGCAGGCGACGATCGGGCCGCCGGTCAGCAGGGCCAGCGCTCCCTCCGGGCCAGCCCCTTCGGCCAGCTCGGGCGCCTCTTCGACCGGCATCCCGCGAGCCTCCGCCAACGGCGCGACGGTAGCGACGCAGCGCACGAACGGGCTGGAGAGGATGCGGCCGAATGAATCGGCGGCGAGCAGCTCGACCAGCCCGGTGGCCTGGCGGCGTCCCTCGTGGGTCAGCGGGCGGAGCTCGTCGTGGTCGTTCCGGTCGCCGCGCCAGCCCGCCTCAGCATGGCGAACGAGGTAGGAACGGAAAGTTTGTGACGCGTCAGCCATCACAACGATGCGTCATGATCCACAAACCTATGCCGCACGCTGGGCCGCCGCCGGAGCCGCTCAGAGGCCCAGCTTGTGGGCCGCCTTGCGGACCCGCCGGTACGCGGGCTGCCACTCCGCCCGAGCGGCCGAGGCTGCTGCCCGCTCCAGGCCGGCCAGCTCGCCGGCAGCGAAGGCGACCTCGGGCTCGGCCCCCACCCCCCGCTCCCGGAGCACGGCGCCAGCGACAACGGCGTCCTGGTGCTCGCCAAGCACATCCTGCAGGCCGGCCGCCGCCCGGGCGAGTTTCACGGCCTTGCGGCCGAGTACCGGCGCCACCGCCTCGGCGGCGTAGCGGCACCGCTTGGCCCTGATCCGCACCTTGTGCAGCTCGGCGTCGGGGGTGGGGTCCGAAAGCGACGACACCTGCCGGCGGAGCTTGCGCCACGGGCGGCGGAGCAGCCCGATGACGACCTCCTCGGCCAGGCGGTGCGACTCGGGCAGCAGGTGAGGCCCGCGGGCGGCGTCGACCAGCGCCTGGACGACGCCCAGGTAGCGTTCCCCGTCAATGCCGGCGAGCAGCGCCGCATGCGCCTCCTCCTGGTCCACCCCGAGCTCGGCGACCAGCTTCGCCCCGGCCGGCCGTTCCTCCTCGGGCAGCGTCTCGGCCCGGCCGCGCAGCCGGGCGAGCAGCACGTCGGCGTCCCGGGCGGCGCCGAGTAGCCCGGCCAGCCAGCGCAGCCGGTCGCCGAGCTCGGTTGCCCAGCCGGGCTCGATCAGCGAGGCGAAGGTGCGCAGGTCGGAGCGCAGCCGGCGGGTGGCCACCCGGGCCTGGTGTACGGCCTCCGGGTCCTCGCCGAGGCGCACGCCGGGCTCCTGGCGCAGGTAGCGGTCGACCGAGGCGGCGATCGCCCTCCGTACCAACTGGCCGCCGGTGGCAGTCGTGCTCAGGTCGCCCACGATCACCTCGGGCGGCGCCCAGGCCCGGGTACCGAGTGCCCGGGCGTACTTCGGGATCGGGTCCGTGGGTACTGCGCCGGCGACCCTGAGCGCTTCCAGGATCACCGACAGCGTCTCTTCCGAAGTCTGCGGCGCCAGCTCGACCTCGACCTCCCGGAACCGCTCCACCAACCGGCGGCCCTCCAGCACGGACACCTCGTCCAGCACCATTTCGGCGACCGCCTCCCCGTCGGTCGAGTCCAGCCGGACCGGGTGGCGGGTCGTGCGCAGCCGGGCGACCGGTTTGGTCTCCGCCCCTCGCACGTAGGCAGTCACCAGCGCCAGTGCGGCGGCCGGCGGCTTCGTGGCATCGCCCTCGAACTCGTACTCGCCGCGTACCAGCAGCGGCCCTTCGGCGCCGGCCGGGGGCAGCTTCAGGGTCCACACCCCGGGGCTGCCCGCACTGGCCCGGTAGCGCAGCGAGCACGCCCAGCGGGCCAGCCGCAAGTCGGCGGTGTCGAAGTAGACGGTCGTGAACGACTTGCGGTCGAGCGGGGTGGCGACCAGGGCGGTCTCGGCCCCAAACTGCGGCCAGCGGAACCCGGCCGGGGCCGACAGCTTGACCTCGCGTTCAAACACCCGCATCGACCTCGCGGCCGCGGGCGCGGGCGGCGGCCAGCTCGTGGAGCGCCCGCTGGGTGTCGATCCCGGCCTCGGTCGGCACCTTCGTCCAGGTCCCGTCGGCATTCAGCTTCCAGGCCAGGGTGTCGTCGGCAAGGTTGATGTCAAGCACCTCGTCCAGCCGGGCGGTCAGCGCCGGCTCGACGATCGGCACCAGGGCCTCGACCCGCTCGTCGAGGTTCCGCACCATCATGTCGGCCGAGCCGATGTAGTAGCGGGTGCCGTTGCCCTCACCCGGCTGGCCGAACCGGAAGATCCGTGAGTGCTCCAGGTAGCGGCCGACGATCGACCGCACCCGGATCCGCTCCGACAACCCTGTGGTCTCCGGGCGGAGGCAGCAGACGCTGCGCACGACCAGGTCGATGTCGCACCCCGCCGCCGACGCCGCGTACAGGCCCTCGATGATGTCCGGGTCCGCCAGGTTGTTGATCTTGATGGTGATCTTGCCGCCCTCGTGCGCCTGCTCGGCGATCAGCGCCAGCACCTTCGGCCGTAGCGTCAGCGGGGCGACCAGCAGGCTGCGGTAGTCCCGGCGCTGGCTGTAGCCGGTCAGGTAGTTGAACAGCTCGGTCAGGTCGGCCCCTAACGTCGGGTTGGCGGTCAGCAGGCCGAGGTCCTCGTACATCCGGGCGGTGTCCGGGTTGTAGTTGCCGGTGCCGATGTGGGCGTAGAGCCGGATGCCACTCGCCTCCTGGCGCACGACCAGCGAAGTCTTGGCGTGGGTCTTCAGGCCGACGACGCCGTAGACCACGTGGACCCCCGCCTGCTCCAGCTCCCGTGCCCACTGGATGTTGGCCTCCTCGTCGAACCGGGCCTTCAATTCAACGAGAGCCACCGCCTGCTTGCCCGCCTCGGCGGCCCGGATCAGCGCCTGGACGATCGGGCTTTCAGTCGAGGAGGTCCGGTACAGGGTCTGCTTGATCGCCAGCACCGCCGGGTCGGCGGCGGCCTGATGGACGAACGCCTCCACCGACGCAGCGAACGACTCGTAGGGGTGGTGGACCAGGACGTCGCCCTGGCGCAGCACGGCGAAGATGTCCGGCAGCGGCGTGGCCTGGGCGGGCGCCGGCAGCGCCAGGCCGCTCGAAGCGAGGCCGGCCCCGACGGCGCTCGGCGCCAGCCGGGG
>DAIQBQ010000134.1:0-8333 GCA_036781065.1 Actinomycetota bacterium | reverse complement strand
CCCCGGCCCGCTCCAGCATCTTGATCCGGCTTTGGACCTGGCGGGCCTTTGTCGCCTTGGCCCGGAACCGGTCGATGAACTCCTGGGTCTGAGCGGCCTGCCGCGCCCGGTTGCGCTCGCCCGCCTCGGCCTGATCCTCGATCAGCGCGCGGGCGGCGAGGTAGGCGTCGTAGTCGCCCTTGAACGAGACCAGGGCGCCCCGGTCGATCTCGACCACGCGGGTGGCGATGTGGTTGATCAGCTCCCGGTCGTGCGAGATGAAGAAGACCGAGCCCCGGTAGCCGGCCAGGAACCGTTCCAGCCACTCGACCGCGTCGAGGTCGAGGTGGTTGGTCGGCTCGTCGAGGAGCAGCAGGTCCGGGCCGGAGAACAGCAGCTTGGCCAGGGCAACCCGCATGATCTGGCCGCCGGAGATGTCGCCGACCGGCCGAACGAACTCCTCGTCCCGGAACCCGAGACCGGCGAGGATCGCCTTGGCTTCGTACTCGATCGTGTAGCCATCGAGGCTGGCGAAGCGGTCGTGAATCTCGGCGTGCTCAGCGATCAGCCGGTCGCGCTCCTCCGGGTCGCCGTCACCGGACTCGGCCAGCTCGGCCTCGAGCACCGCCAGCTTGTGGGCCGCCTCCGTGACGTCGCCAGCCCCGGAGAGCACCTCGTCCAGCAGCGTCCGGCCGGGATCGACGCCAGCGTCCTGGCGCAGGTATCCAACGACCGCCTGCTTGATCACCAGGATCTCGCCCCGGTCCGGGCGGTCCGCGCCGGAGAGCATCTCGAACAGCGTCGTCTTGCCCGAGCCATTGGGCCCGACCAGCGCGACGCGCTCCCGCGCGCCGACGTGGAGGTCGGCTCCGGTGAACAGGTCTTGCGGGCCGAAGGCCTTCCAGAGATTGGAGACAGTGATCATCCGCTGCCCAGTGTAGGGTCCTGCTCCATGCCGGAGTGGAGCCACGAGATCGCCCTCGACGAGGCGCTGGCCCGCCGGCTGATCGCGCGCCAGTTTCCTTCGGTCGAGGTGGTGTCGATCGAGCCCTTCGACGAAGGCTGGGACAACACGCTGTTTCTCGTCAACGGCTCCACGGTCTTCCGGTTCCCCCGACGGGCGGTGGCGTTGGAAGGGGTGGCCCGGGAAATCGCCGTCCTGCCCACGCTGGCGCCGTTGCTGCCCACCCCGATCACCCGCCCGCAGCTGATCGGGGAGCCGGCCCCGGACGAGGGCTACCCGTGGCCGTTCTTCGGCGCTCCCTTGCTGCCGGGGCAGGAGTCGTCCTCGGCCGGCCTGGACGACACTGGGCGGGCGGCGCTGGCCCGGCCGCTGGCTTCGTTCCTCCGGGCGCTGCATTCGGATCCGGTGGCCGCTGCCGTCCGGGAGGTGTTCGCCTTGCCGGTCGACCCGTTCGGGCGGGGCGACATGCAGCCGCGGGTACTGAAGACCAGGGCCGCCTTCGGTGACGTCCAGCGGCTCGGCCTGTGGTCGCCGAGTGCCAAGGTGCTCGACCTGCTGGCTACCGCCCGCGGCCTGCCAAGTGCACGGGCGCCGGTGGTCGTCCACGGCGACCTGCACTTCCGGCACCTGCTGATCGACGGCGGCGCCCTCAGCGGGGTGATCGACTGGGGCGACCTTTGCCTCGGGTCCCGGGGAACGGACCTCCAGCTGCTGTGGAGCTTCCTGCCGCGGTCGTCCCGTGCAGACTTCCTGTCGGAGTACGGGTCGATCTCGGCCGACGAGCTGCTCCGGGCCCGGGTGCTTGCCTTCGGGCTCAATGCCCTGCTGGCCCTCTACGGTCACCAGACGGGCAACGAAGCCGTCAAGATGGAAGCCGTGGCCTCGCTGCGGCGGGCGGCGGAGGGGTAGCGCTCCGGCTTTTATCGTGGGTTTGTTCTCGTTCTCGCTTCTCGGGCATTCGGAGGGCGCGGTGGCGGATTACCGGGAGACCAACCGCAGGGTGATCGAGCAGTTCCGGGCCGGGGGTCCGATCGACGGGATGCACCGGGAGCGGCTCGTGCTGCTCACGACGACCGGTGCCCGGAGTGGACGGCCGCACACGACGCCCATGATGTTCGACCGGGAGGGCGACCGGCTGTTTGTGATCGCCTCGGCTGCCGGCGCACCGAAGCACCCGGACTGGTATTTCAATGTGGTGGCCAATCCACAGGTGAACGTCGAGATCGGCGGCGAGTCCTACCCGGCTATTGCCACGCCGCTTGCGGGAGAGGACCGGGAGCGGATCTGGAGCATCCTCAAGCAGAAGTACCCCTTCTTCGCCGACCATGAACTCCAGGTCGCCCGCACGATCCCGGTGGTGGAGCTGGCCCGGGCCTGACCGGCCGCGTCAGCTGTCCGTTTCCGCCTCGGCCTGCGGGTTCTCCCGTGCACCGATCCAGTCCCCCAGCGCCGACATCAGGAAGGCCGACGCCCGTGCAGCATCGGCGATCGGGAGCTGGACCGTCCCGACGCAGCGGTCCCCGTGCCAGAGACTGACAACGACCAGCTCACGGCCGGGGCTCCACGACAATTGCAGGCCGTGGCCGCGGTCGTCGATGAAGAACTCCCCCCGCTTGTACAGCGGGTGCACTTCGCCCATGCCTCAAGCCTGCGCCGGGGCCTGGGCGCCGTCAATCCGTGATTCCCCCTAGTCCTAGCGAGCGATCCTCATACTGCCCAGAAGGGCGTGCAGGCTCCGCCTGCACTTCGCCTTCTGGACCTTTTGTGAGTAAAAACCGCGCATATATGGCGGTTTTTACTCACAAAAGCGTAGCAAGGGGTGCCACCTGGATCCGGCAGTCCCTTGACACCCGCCGGAGATCCGCACAGGCCTGGACTAGCGGAGCTAGTCCGGGCGGAGGCTTGCCGGGAGTCGGCCCACCTATCCTGATCCCTGTGGCGAATTCCGGCCCCGGATTCGCGCTACAAAAACACCGCAACCAAATCGTCAGCGCCCTGGCGGCTGCCGCTCGTTACGGATGACGTCGATCATCCGGCGGCGCTCGGCGACGAAGGGACGCAGGTCGTCGACCCAATCCAGGGTGACCCTGTCGAAGGGAACCCCCCGGGCAACGACGGTCACCACCAGGCGATTGCACTTGACGGAGGGTTGGGTCTCCGCCCGCGCCGCCCAGAGCTCCCCCTGGTAGCACAGGTCGACGCAGACCAGCGCACCCCCCAGCAGCAGCGACCCGGACGGGTGGGCCGCCGAACCGAGAGCGTCACCGATGGGACAGGAAGGATGGTCGGCGAGCCGGTGGCGTTCGCTGGTCAGTTCGCACTCGAGGCTGCGCAGCTGGTGGCTCTTGTCGTCGAGGATCGTCGTGGCCACCGTGACCGCCGGCCCCGACGGAGCATCCATGCGGCCGAAGAACAGCGAGATCTCGTGGATCCCGTCGGTGTAGGCCCAAGCATCGTCGAATCCCCCGCCGGTGGTCATCGAGCCCCACGAATACCTGGCCAGCCAGGCGGGCGCGAGCGTGGGAGCCACCAGGGCGGCGACCCGAAACGGAGGATTCAGCCTTGCCGCAGCGCAGGGCCGCGAGGGCTGGGCGGGTTCGGCGCATGCCTTCCCGAGGTCGTGAGGTATTCCTGCTGCGAACTCCACTCCTGTCCCTTCATCGGGCGCTTGCGAGGTTCCCACGTACCGGGAAGCCTAGGGGAGAGTATCCCGCGGGCCGGGTCTTTTACCGCATCCGTACCCCCGAGTACCCCACGGTCCGCCCGGTCGTTCGGCCCGGCCCCTGCCCCGTCTCTCACCCGGCAGCCGGCACGTGCTCCACCGTCTTTGACGAATTGGGCTGTTACCGCTGTTACCAGCCCCGGAGCGGTTCAGAATTATCGCGGCGCTTTGGTGTCGCAGGGGGCCCGCGTCCGGCATACGCCCTGCAACCCAGTCCCGCAACGGGGTTCGACCAACCAACCGAGGAGTGAACGATGCGCTACACGGTAGAGCACGCCGGCGAGGAGACCACGCTGGCGATCGAAGGCACCCTCGACGCGGTGACCGCCCCCGAGCTCCGTGCAGTCGTCGATCAACTCGTCGACGAGCGGCCGCCGTCGGTCACACTCGACCTGTCGGGCCTCAGGCTGATCGACTCGTCGGGCGTTGGTGTGATCGTCTCGCTGTTCAAGCGCATCCGTGCCAACGGTGGCGAGGTCAGGATCGTGGGCCTCCGTGACCAGCCCAAAGCCATTTTCCGCCTGCTGCGCCTGGATCGCGTCCTCCCGCTGTAACCATGGCCGCCGTTGAGGACCCGTCATCGTCCCAGTGAGCAAACAAGGGCGTTCCCACACCCCCAATTGCTCACTCGCCGAATCGCTGCCAGGAAGTGGGCAAACCCGAGGTCGTTACCATCGCGAGCGTGGAAGGGTTGGAGGACTGGGCTGCGGCCGAGTCAGAGCGACTGTTAGCGGGGACGGGAGACCGGTGGCTCCACGTCCAGGGCGTCGTCGGTCGAGCCCGTCACGTGCGGTCGGTCCTCTCCCATGACGAGCAGCCCGTGCTCCTGGCGGCCGCCTACCTCCACGACATCGGGTACTCCGCCGAATTGCGGACCGGCGTCCATCAGCTTGATGGCGCCCGCTACCTGAGAGCCCTGGGCCACGAACGTCTCGCCCGGCTGGTTGCGCACCACTCCGAGTCGCGGTGCGAGCTTCAGGCAAGGGGCTTCGGCGAGGAGCTGTCGGCCTTCGAGCGGGAGGAGTCTGCAGTGGCAGACGCCCTCAGCTACTGCGACCTGCTGACCGGCCCCACCGGCCGCCCGGTGTCCATCGAGGAACGCGTCCGGGGGGTCGAGCGCAGGTACGGCGACGGAGCCGTCCTGGACTCCCTGAAAGCGGCCCTGCCCGCCCTGAGGGCCGCGATCGAGCGGACAGAGGGCCGGCTGCGGGAGGCGGCCAGAGCTAGCGGATGACGGCTGCCTCCTGGTTCTTCAGGTAATCCTCGATACGCAGCCGGATCGAGGGATGCACGTTGAGGTCGCCGATCTCGGCGAGCGGGAAGAAGCGAACCTCCAGCGACTCGCTGCTTGGCCGGGGGTTCCCACCGACCACCCGGCAGGCGAAGCAGATGGAGAACTGCTGGCGAACCTCGCCGTCGTCGTAGGCAAAGACGTGGCCGGGATCGCTGTAGACGCCCACGATCCGCTCGGGCACCACGTCGAGTCCCGTCTCCTCCTGGACCTCCCTCACAATCGCATCGGCGATGCTCTCCCCGATCTCCATGACCCCTCCGGGCAACGCCCACCGACCGTTGTCGCTCCGGCGGTGCAGCAGGATGCGGCCCTGGCCATCGGGAACGATGGCCGAGGCACCGGGGACGAGCGAGTTTGCCTTGGGGGCGTTGGGATCGTGGTAGTAGTCGGTGCGCCCCATAGTCACGAGCTTGCCATCGGCAGAGGGCTTTGTTCGACGAGGATGTCCGCGTCGAGCTTGCCTCCTCGACGTTAGCACCGACCGGATACGCCACCCGCGTTGCCCGCCCAATTCACCAGGAAGGATGCCCGTCGCATGAAGAGGCCTTGGGCGCCCCGGCGATCTTGACCCCGCCGACGATGTCCATCCCGCAACCCATCGGTCGGGAGCGCTCCCAGCGCCGGTCGTCGTCCCGGGAGCGCGTGCGGGCGGTCGGCTCAATCAGGGCGTGGCGATCAGCGTCCGGAAGATCGCCGAGCGGGAGGGTCCGCGGCTGACCTTCCGAGGTTCCGGTTCGTCTCAGTGAGCAAACAACGGCGTTCCCAGCCCCCCAATTGCTCCCTGGCCGAATCTCCGCCAGCGTGGGGGTTTTCCTTGGCGACGGACTTCGCCGTAGAAAGCCAGCTCATCCGGGACCACCCTGCCTCACGCGGTCGAGTGCCTCGGTGCAGAGGTTTGCCTCACGGGCCTCCTCCAGACCCGCCCCACGAGGGAGCTCGTGTCTGTGGCTACGGTTAGTACCACCTCCTCCCGGGAGGGACCTTTTACCCTCCTGACAACTGTCCATGCCGCTCGTACCCTGCGGGCGGTCTCCCTACGGTCGCTCATCCTCGGCCCTCAGGCCGGGACTTAGCGCGCCTCCAACTCCGTGGTCCTTCCGCACAGTCAGCCTGCACAGACCGATTTCGAGGGCCTACTTGGGCGGCGGTGGGGAGGCGGACAAGGCACGATATGCGAGTAGGGCCTTCCCATTTTCCCTGCTAGACTCTTTCCGCTGCAGATCGTAAGCCTCGGCTTAATCGAAAAGACAGTCAATGGGTAGATATCATGTCTTGGTCGCTGCAGCCTCAATCGTCTTAGCTGGCGGACTGCTCGGTCCTGCGCAGGCTGGCCCGATCGGAAGTCCTCGCGATCCTGTGCTCACACAAGGACCAGGATCGGGTCAGCAACCTGCAACTCAGTTGGTGGAGCCCTCAGCATCATCTCCTGTTCCTGCACCCTGCTCAGCGGCCTTCCTTTCGGCGCCGGTGACCACAACTGCCCTGCCGCCGGGTGGCCCATTCGACATGGCGGTCCCGCATTGCAGCTTGGCAATGACGCGGGTTGCAAGCACTGTCTCGGCTGGGACGATCACGCACAACGGCGACCACACTGTGGCCTCACCCGTCATCGGAGGCACCCAGCGTGGCTCAAACTCGTACGTGGAAGACGTAGTGGGCGTATCGGGATCGCCCCCGGCAGCATACACCTGGGAATTCCACGCAAATTGACACGCAGTTCCCTCCAGGCACCCAGGTCTCTGAATCGTTCTACTATCCCTACTACAATTGGCGCGTGAATTGCCAGTCGGCGCCGTGCTAGATTTCGCCGATTAGCAAACCTCTCATCGCACAGGGTGCCCCCCCAAGGAGATTCAGGCCCGGCTGGGGCACGCAAGCATCACGACGACCCTGACATCTACGGCCACCTCTTGCCCTCGCTGGGTGCGCAACTGGACGAGGCGATGAACCGCGCGTTCCACGAAGCCCGGGCGAATGTGGCCTTCCGGTGGCTCGAAGGTCGTCTCACTCCCTGGTCAGGAACCCTGAAACCGGCCCCTGACCAGGGAGGACGTTCTCGTGGGCGCGACTGGGATCGAACCAGTGGCCTCTGCTGTGTGAGAGCAGCGCTCTCCCCCTGAGCTACGCGCCCGAACCACGCGAATTATAGGGCCCGGCCCGCCAAAAGCCGGCGCAAGGCACCAGACGCTGGAACATCAGCGTAGCCGGAGGGCAACCATCACCCCGTCCCGGGTGGGCACGACCGCCGACGCGAAGTCCGGGTCGGAAGACACGGTGGCGTTGTGCTCCCGGATCGCCGAGGTGTCCGGGTCCGTCTCGCCCCGGGCAACCTTGCCCGACCACAGGACGTTGTCGCACAGGTACAACCCTCCCGGCCGGATGCGGGGCCTCGCAGCAGCGAAGGCCGCCGGGTACCCCGCTTTGTCGATGTCGTTGTAGACGATGTCGAACAGGCCCTCGGTCGAACCCAGGCCCGCCACCGCGTCGCCTACCCGGAACCGGCACGGCCCCCAGCGCTTGGCGCGGGTGAGAAACGATTCGGCCAACTCGGCGTTGGCGGCATCGGTATCGGTCAGGTAGACCTCCCCTCCGTCGCCGACTGCCCGCGAGAACCAGTACGCCGAGAAGCCGAACCCCGACCCAAGTTCGAACACCCGCCGGGCGCGGATCGCCCGGGCCAGCAGCTCCAGCGTCGACCCGACGACCCGACCCACGATCGGGAAACCCCGCTGCTCGGCGAGTGCTTCCATCTCCAGCAAGACCGGTTCGTCGAACCGGTTGGTGAGCTCCCGCAGGTAACCGGCGACCACGGGGTCGATGAAGTTCATGGCCGGAGTTTCTCACACCGGACAGCCGGCCTCGCCCCAACCAGAAGCGGCGCTACCCTGGCCCGGTGAGCACCGGGGTGAGCACCGAGGAGCAGGTCGCCCGCTGGATCCGCCAGGCCCGCCACACGGCGGCGCTGACCGGAGCAGGGATCTCCACGGATTCCGGCATCCCCGACTTCCGCGGCCCCAACGGGGTCTGGACCAAGAACCCGGGCGCTGAGCGGCTCTCCAACATCCAGACCTACCTCGCCGACCCGGCGGTGCGGGCGGAGGTCTGGCAGATGCGGATCCGTCACCCGGCCTGGGCCGCCGCCCCCAACGCCGGCCACCGGGCGCTGGTCGACCTGGAACGGCGGGGCTACCTGCATGCGCTCATCACCCAGAACATCGACGGCCTGCACGCCATCGCCGGCACGTCGCCGGAGACGCTCATCGAGATGCACGGCACCATGCGGGAGATCACCTGCCTGACCTGCGGCGACCAGGGGCCGGCGCAGCCGACCTTCGACCGGGTCCTGGCTGGCGACCCGGACCCGGCCTGCCTCC
>DAIQBQ010000133.1:0-8339 GCA_036781065.1 Actinomycetota bacterium | reverse complement strand
CCAACCTCGGCCCGCCCCTGGAACCAGCCGGTGATCCGGCCGGCGGCGAGCAGCTCGGCGGCAGCGTCAGCTGGGTCGTCCACCTCCCGGTAGGTCAGCTTCCGCTCGTCCAGGGCTGCCCGGATCTGGGCCTCGGAGAACTCCGGCCCGAGGTAGGCATGCTCCATCTGCCATTCCCGCGGCTTGCCGGTGTCCTGGTGGTAGGCGGCCAGCGCCCCGCCGATGGCATTGCCGGCGTCGCCGGAGGGGGCTGGGATGAAGACCTGCTCGAACGGGCCATCCATGAGCAGGCGGGCGTTCATGACGGAATTGAGGGCGACCCCGCCGGCCAGGCACAGGGTTTTTTTGCCACCGGACCGGCGGTGCGCCCACCGGGCCAGGTGCAGCGCCGCCTCCTCGGTCACCGCCTGGACGCCGTGGGCGACGTCCTCGTGGTGCTCGGTCAGCGGCTCGTCCGGCTTCCGGGGCGGTCCGAACCGGGTGAGGAACCGGTCGGAGACCCAGCCATGCTCGGTGTGCCAGCCGGCCCAGGACAGGTCGATCTTGAACTGCCCGTCGGGCAGGAGGTTCACCATCGACCGGAAATCCTCCACGTAGGTCGGCCGCCCGAACGACGCCAGCCCCATCGTCTTGCCCTCGTCGTAGTTCGGCTTGAACCCGAGCCACCAGGTGACCGCCGAGTACAGCTCGCCCAGCGAATGCGGGTGCCGGACCCGGGCGATCTCCCTGACCGAGGTGCCCTCGCAGAGGAACGCCGCGGTTGACAGGTAGTCGCCACCGCGGTCGATGCTCAAGGTGACCGCCTCGTCGAACGGGGACGAGAAGAAAGCTGCCGCCCCATGGGTGTCGTGGTGGCCAAGGAAGCGGATCTCGCCCTTGTAGGCGTAGCGGCGCCGGAAGTCCTTGGCCTTCCAGACGTGGCGTCCGTCGACGAAGGTCTGCTTGGCCCAGTGCTTGACCGAGCGGGGCAGGTTCGGAACGATGTCGAAGGTCAGGCCACGGGCGTAGTCGAGGGCCGGCCGGTAGTCGAAGGTGACGACGTCGATGTCCCGGATATCGAGGTTCCCGGTCTCCAGGCACCAGGCCACGGCCAGGTCGGGGAACTTCCAGGTGTGCTTCTCGCGGGAGAGCCGTTCCTCTTCGACGAAGGCGACCACCTGACCGTCGACGACGAGTGCTGCCGCGGTGTCGTGGGCCAGGCAGTTGAGGCCGAGGATGTTCACCGGCCGCATTCTAAGTGGGCCCGCACGAGTTTTGTGGATCGCTACACTCAATAATGAGGGCTCATGATCCACAAAACACCGGATAGCTTGCCCCGCCGCGGGGAAGTGCCTACCGCCGGGTGAGGGTGGCGGGCATCTCCCCCGCGGGTCGCAGCGTGATGCCGAGGAACAGCGGCACCGTCCGTTCCGCCGTGGCCACGTCGTAGGCGTTGATCACCATCGCGGTCACGATCACCGCCTCCAGCATGGAGAAGTACTGGCCAATGCACGCCCGCGGGCCGCCGCCGAACGGGAAGTAGGCGTAGCGGTGGCGGGCGGCCTCCCGCGCCGGGGTGAACCGGTCCGGGTCGAACCGCTCCGGGACGTCCCAGAAGCCCGGGTGTCGGTGGGTCACCCAGGGGCTGGTGATCACCGGGCTGCCCGCCGGGATCCGGTAGCCCATGATCACGTCGTCGCCGATCGGGCTGCGCGGGATGGCGTGAGCCGACGGGTAGAGCCGCATAGCCTCCTTGACCGCCTGCATCGTGTAGCCGAGGCCCCGGATCGACTCCATCGTGAATTCCCCGCCGCTCAACACTGCCTGGGCTTCCTCCCGCACTCTGGCCTGCACGTCGGCGTGGTAACCGAGCAGGTGGAAGGTGAAGGTCAGCGCGGTAGCGGTCGTCTCGTGGCCGGCCATGAGGAAGATGAGTGCCTGGTCCCGGACCTCCTCGTCGCTGAGGCCGATCCCGCCCTCGGGGTCCTGCGCCCGGAGCAGGAGGTTGACCAGATCGTTGCCTTCCGTCGCCGCCCGGCGCCGGTCGGCGATCAGGTCGTTGACCACCTTTTCGATGGAGTCCTTGTAGGCCTGGGCCTTCTTGTTGCTCGGGAGCGGCCAGTCCTCCGGCACCGCCAGCGGGTTGATGCCCCGCTCGAATGCCCGGCGGCTGAGGAACGGCACCGAGTCGTGGAAGATCGGGATCATGTGGTCGACATCGCTGCCAAAGACCGCCCGGCCGACGACCCGCAAGGTTACCCGGGTCATCTCCGAGTGCAGGTCGACCGTCTCCCCTCGTTGCTCCGAAGGCGACCACCGCTCGACCAGGTTGCGGGCCTCGTTCTCGATCATCGGGACGTAGCTGGCGACCTGCTTGTGGGTGAACAGCGGCTGCACCATGCGCTTCTGCCGCTTCCAGACATCGCCCTCGCTGGTCAGCAGGCCGTTGCCAAGCAGCTTGCGGACTTCCCCGTAGACCTCGTCGGCCTTGCAGTAGTTGTCGGCATTGCTGGCGAGCACATGCTGGACGCCGTCGGGGTGGAAGACACCGTAGGCGGAGACCCGGATCGGCGGGGGCCCGACAACGGACTTGACCACGTCGCCGTACTCCAGCATCCCCCGGTGCATGAAGCCGAGCAGGTCGCGCTTCATGGCGATCGCCGACCCGATGACCGGGATTCCCTTCGGTCCTGGCGCCTCGATGCCCTGCCGTTGCACCGCCACCCGCTCACGAACGGCCATCACACACACCCCCCATCTCGACATCCCAGAATGCTACATTGATTGATGTCATCATAGTCCGTCATCAGGGGGATGTCCAGCGGTTCGGGAGTGAATCGGATGCCACCTGACCCTTTAGGACTTCAGGCCGGCTACGGACTCGATCCGGCCTCGATCTGCTCGTTCAGCTCGAGCCAGCGGGTCTCCAGCTCCGACCGTTGCTCGGTCAGCGTGCGCAGCGACTCGAGCAGCGGCAGCAGGGCGGCGTAGTCGGACTGGTCGGCCTCGGCGAGGCAGCGGTTGACCTCGGCGATCTCGCCGGGCAGCCGGGCCAGCCTCCGGTCGACGGTGGCCAGCTCCCTGGTGGCCGCCCGCAGCGCGGCCACCTCGTCGCGGCGGGCCTGGCGGTCGGGGTCGCGGGTGCCCTCCTGGCGCGTGCCCTCCGGGCGGCGGGTGCCCGCTGGGCGCGTCGTTTCGACCAGCCCCAGGTACTCGTCGACCCCTCCCGGCAGGTGCCGGAGACGGCCACCGATCACGGCGTACTGCTGGTCGGTCACCCGCTCAAGGAAGTACCGGTCGTGCGACACCACGATCAGGGTGCCGGGCCAGCTGTCGAGCAGGTCCTCAACGGCCGTGAGCATCTCCGTGTCCAGGTCGTCCGAGGGCTCGTCAAGCAGGAGAACGTTCGGCTCGCCGAGCAGCAGCAGGAGGAACTGCAGCCGGCGCTGCTGGCCGCCGGAAAGGTCGCGGACCGGCGTCGACAGGTGAGCGCTGGTGAACCCCAACCGCTCGAGCAGCTGGGCCGGGGTAAGCTCCCGCCCACCCGAGACGTAGGTCGACCTGGCGCCCTTCAGGAGCTGCCGAACCTGCTGACCGCCGCCGTCGCCCATCCCGGCCGGCTCCTGGGTGAGCCGGCCGACCACGACCGTCTTGCCCCGGCGGAGCTCGCCGGCCGTCGGCTGCTGGACGCCGGAGATCACGTTGAGAAGGGTCGTCTTGCCGGCGCCGTTGACGCCCAGCACGCCGGTCCGCTCCCCGGGCGCCAGCCGCCACTCGACGCCGCTCAGGACCTGCCGGTCCCCGTAGGAGACCGAGACGCCGAGGAGATCGATGACCTCCCGGCCGAGCCGGCTGGTTGCCACCCGGTGCAGGCTGACCGCGTCCCGGGGTGGCGGCTCGGCGGCGATCAGCGCGTTGGCCGCCTCTATGCGGAACTTGGGCTTGCTCGTCCGGGCGGGCGCTCCCCGCCGCAGCCAGGCCAGCTCCTTCCGGAGGATGTTCTGCCGTCTGGTCTCGGCGGCGGCGGCCATGCGGTCGCGCTCGACCCGCTGCAGCACGTAGGCCGCATAGCCGCCCTCGAACGGCGTGACCGTGCGGTCGTGGACCTCCCACATCGTCGTACAGACCTCGTCGAGGAACCAGCGGTCGTGGGTCACGACGACCAGGCCACCCGCGCTGGCCGCCCACCGGCGCTTGAGGTGCCCGGCCAGCCAGGCGATCGCCTCCAGGTCCAGGTGGTTGGTCGGCTCGTCGAGCAGGAGGAGGTCGTGCTCCCCCACCAGCGTCGCCGCCAGGGCGACCCGCCGCCGCTGGCCGCCGCTCAGCGTGCCGGCCGCGGCGTCGAGCGAGATCCCAGCACCGGGGCCGAGCAGCCCATCGATCACTTCGCGGATGCGCGCATTGCCGGCCCAGACGTGGTCCTGGGCCTCGCCGACCACTGCCAGCCGGACGGTCTGCGCCGGGTCGAGGTCTTCGATCTGGTCGACGGTGCCGATGCGGGTCCCGCGGCGCAGGGTCACCCGGCCGCCGTCCGGCTGGCGGCGACCTGCCAGCGCTCGGAGCAGCGTCGACTTGCCGGAGCCGTTCGGCCCGACGACGCCGATCCGGTCCCCTTCGGCGACGCCGAGCGTCACCGCCGCAAAAACCACGCCGGCGGGGGCCTCGATGTGGAGGGCCTCAGCCCCGAGCAGGTGCGCCACGGTCTCGATGGTACTGAGCCGCCGCCATAGCCGGACATCGCCAAGGGCGGCTGCGGCAAGATCGTTCTTTGGAACCTGGCGGCTCTATTTGATCCCCCACGTTACAAAGAACGTGTTGCAGGCGCTGAATCGAGAGTTGCGTTCCCAACTCGCGGGCTTTTTACGGTGCCCACCGTCGTGTGGTCCACTCAGTGATGAGGAGATGATCAGCTACAGATTGGGGAGTTTTTTCGCCGAAAATCCGGAAAAACTCCACCATTCCGCGCTTTAAGTTGTCGGCTTCCGGCGGGTCCTCGGCGCGCCTGGGGCCTTCGTTACTGCCTTTGCAGGAGTTGCCTTGGACCTGGATTTGGCCTTGGCGGGGGCCGCCTTTGCAGAGGCCGCCTTGACGGGGGCCGCTTTCGCCCTGGCTGCTGGTTTTGCCGGCGATGATTTTGCCCTGGGCGGCGCAGCCTTGGCCTTGACGGGAGCGGCTTTCGCCTTCACAGCTGGTGCCTTGGCTCTGGCTTTTGCCGGTGCTCCCTTGGCCTTGGCGGGAGCGGCTTTTGCTTTCGCCGGTGCCGCCTTTGCTTTCGCCGGTGCCGCCTTTGCTTTCGCCGGTGCCGCCTTGGCCTTCCCTGCGGCCGCTCTGCCTTTCGCTGGTGTTACGGCCTTTGCCTTCGCTGCAGGCTTCGCCTTCGCCGGAACGGCCTTCACCGCCTTGACCTTGACCGCTGCAGCTTTCTCCTTTGCCGGTGCCGCTTTTGCCCTCGACCGGCGAGCCGGAGCCTCGGCGGGCGCAGCGGCAACCTCGGCCGGCCCACCTGCGACTGGCGTTCCCGCCGCGGGCGGGGCTGGGGCGGCCCCGGCCCTGGGGGCCGCCCGGCGCCGAGCGGCTGGCTTAGCGGGCGACGTGGCGGCTGATTTGGCTTTGGCCGCTGGCTTGGCGGTCGGTCGAGCGGCTGCCGCCTTGGCCTTGCGGGGACCGGTCTGGCGGGGCCGGGCGGCCCGCTTGCGCGGGGTCGGGGCTGCCGCCTCGGCTTGTGCTGCGGCGATGGCTTCTGCCAGTTCCTCCTCCAGGGCCTCTTCGGCAATGGCCTCGGCCAGTTCCTCGGCTTCGGCCTCGGCGACAACCTCAATGACGACCTCGGCTACAACTTCCGCCACCTCCTCGGCGATCTCTTCGGCTTCTGCTTCGGCAACGGCTTCAGCGATCTCCTCGGCAATTTCTTCCGCCTCGGCCTCGGCAACCGCTTCGACGATCGCCTCGGCCAGCTCGTCTGCCAGTTCCTCCGCAGCCTCCTCGGCTTCGGCCTCAGCGATCTCCTCGGCCACCTCCTCCTCGATCTTTTCTTCCTCGGCCTCCTCGATCGCCTCGGCCAGCTCTTCCGCGAGCTCTGCGAGCTCCTCGACCGCCGCGGCCTCCTCGGCATCTTCCACGGCCTCGGCCAGCTCCTCGGCAAACTCTTCCGCCCCGGCGGGCGTGGCATCGCTGCCGGAGGAGGGGCGGCCGGCACGCCGGGGCTCGAAGTCGAGCACGCTCGGCATGCGCCGGCGGGCCCGCCGAACGGGCGGCTTCGCCGGCGCCTCGGCCCCCTCGGTCTCCTCCGCCGTAATCACAACCTCCACCTCATCGGGCTGGGCACTCTCCCCAGCCGATGCCGGTTCGCCCACGAGAACGCTGGGCATCCGCCGGCGGCGAGCCCGGAACCAGGCCCCCTGCTGGGCTGCGGGCGACGCGGCTCCGGCCGCTGCGGCCGCGGCGTCGGCCTCGGCGATCTCCTCGGCCAGCGCCCCGACTTCGGCCTCCTCGATCGCATCTTCAACTGCCTGGACCTCGGCCAGCAGTTGCGCTGTTTCCTCGAGATCCGCCGCAGGCGCCTCGTCGGCCGCAGGACCGCTCAGCACGCTCGGCATGCCCTTGCGCCCGGCCCGCACTGGTGCGGGAGGCCCTCCGCTCCCCGCGGCGCCCCCGGCGCTCGAGGCACCCGCGCCGGCGGCCGCTGCGGCAAGGCGCGAACGCATGACCGTGGCGACGACGGGACTCGCTGCACCCATGACCTTCGCCATCGCCTCCTGGATCTCGGGCCGGGCGGCCGCCTTCAGGAACGCCGACTGGAGGAGGTCCCTCACCCCCGGGGCGCCCTCTCCTGCCAGCTTGTTGACGAAGTCGTCCACTGATGGCATCAACCCCTCCCCTTCGCTCGCCGGAGCCCTCGTGGGGCCCACACCTGAGTCCTATGAGTTCGCCGCGACCCCGCGTGCGACCTGACGCATCGCACCATCATGTGCCCGTTACCGGCCCGGGCTCAATCCAGCGCCCGGACGCGCACGGGCCCCCCGATGCCGTGCGGAGCCCTCGTCCCATGATTCACGAGGGAGCCGTCACCACCGAGGGGCCCGTACGAAGGGCAGCAATGCGAAGAGCAGCAACCCGAACTACATGTCACATGTCTCGGAGTCTCGCGTAACGCTGGATGTCCGGGATCGACTGCACGATGAAGAAGGCCAGGACCAGCACGGCCAGACCGGTGACGACACTCATTGGCTGCTCGAACCCCCTTCCCTTGGACGTGGCCCCGACTGGACGTGGCCCCGACGCCGCTCGTTGTTCCCTGGGACCGCTCGGCGCGCCGATTATCGTCCCGTTGCCTCACGATTGTCCAGGTCCGGTCGGTCGAGCGGATCAGGCCACCGACCAGGCGCGCCGGGCAACGACGCGCAGGGCAACGACGCGCAGGGCAACGCGCTGCGCGTACACTGATCCTGTGACGTCGGAACAGCCCACCAGGCCTGTGCCGCTGCCAGTGCTCGGCCCCAGCCCGCGCCAAGAGCAGGCCCGCCCCCGCGTCCCGGAGTGCTACGGCGACGTGTGCATCACCTGCTCGGACGAAGCCGTCCCGGTGACGATCCTGGAGCTGCTGGACGACGACCTGGCCAAGGTCGACACCGGCCAGAGCATCGAGGTCGTGAGCGTGGCGCTGGTGGACGCAACCATCGGCGACGTGATCCTGGTCCACGCCAAAGAAGCGATCGCGGTCGTCCGCGACTGACCCCCCCGGGGGGAAGCGAAGCCTTACGGCTCGAGCGGTCCCATCTCCCGCCGCAGCGCCCGGCGCACCATCTCGGCCTGGGAGTGGAGCCCGAGCTTCTTCATCAGGTTCGAGCGGTGGGTCTCCACGGTGCGCACGCTGATGAACAGCCGCTCGGCGATCTGGGCGCTGGTGAACCCCTCTCCGACCAACGTGAGTACCTCCCGCTCCCGGACCGTCAACTGCGACTCGTCGTTGGGGGCCTTGACCCCGGCCCGGCTGGCGTAGGCATCCACCGCCCGCTGGGACAGCGGCGGGCTCAGGTAGCGCCGCCCGCGGCACACCTCCCTGATCCCGCGGATCAGCTCGGCCGCCTCCGACTGCTTGAGGACGTAGGCGCTCGCCCCGCTCTGCAGCGCCTCGAGCACGTAGGCCTCGTTGGCATACATGGACAGCACGACCACAGGCGTGTCGAGCCGCCGCCGGCTCAGCTCGCGCAGTGCGTTGAGCCCCCCGATGCCCGGCATGATGAGGTCGAGCACGAGGACGTCGGGGCGGAGCTCCTCGACCATGCCGCCGATCTCCGAGCTGTTGCCGGTCTGCCCGACGACCTGGAAACCACCCTCGGCCTCCAGCATCGCCCGCAACC
>DAIQBQ010000132.1:0-8407 GCA_036781065.1 Actinomycetota bacterium | reverse complement strand
AGGGGTGTGATCACGCCCGTTTCTGCTCACTCGGCCGGATCTCAGCCCCGCTGCTTGTGGCCACCGCGGCAGGCAGATCCCACTGACGTGACAGCTCCCGGCTGTGTGCGCCGTGATTGGTCCCATTCGCCCTATGACATGGGCAATGCGCGAGGGCATGAGGGTCTGACCTCCTGTAACCGCAACACCTGATCGCTCGTCATATCTGGTGTTGCATGCCCCCCGGCCAGCTGGCCGGAGGAACCGTAGCCCTGAGGAGGCCGGAAGTGGTTATCGCAGTCGCAGTCGTGATGGGGATCGTCGGTGGGCTGCTGGTCAAGGCGCTGTTCCTGAAGAAGTCCAACTGGGCCTGGGACGCGCTCTTCGGTCTGGTAGGTGGCGTCGCTGCCTACTTCCTCTACAAGTCGCTCTCGGTCGACGTCCTGCGGGCCGTCTTCGCCCTCGGCACCGCCGTCGTCATCGCCGGGATCCTCCACGAGGTGTGGGAGCGGGTGGGCGGCAAGACCGCCTAACCGGTCTCCGCAAACGTCCGCTGAGGGCGCCCATCCCGGGCGCCCTCAGCGCGTTCACGGGTCCGCTCCGCCGAGCGGGCCCAATTGCCCGACCTCGGCCCGGTCTCTATACTGGGCCCGGCCGAAGCTAGCGCGTTGGCGGCGCGCGCCGAGGCCCGTAGCTCAACTGGCAGAGCACCGGTCTCCAAAACCGGGGGTTGGGGGTTCAAGTCCCTCCGGGCCTGCCAGCCCACCGGGAAGCTCCCTACCGACCACGGAGTGCGAAGCATGAACCGAGAGACGAAGCGGGCGATGGACAAGGCGGAGCGATCCAAGGACAAAGTCACGCGCCCCACTCCGCAGCAGGCTGCCGCCAAGCGGAAGCGGACCGGGGTCCGCCAGTTCGCTAAGGAGGTCCGCGGCGAGCTTGCCCGGGTTGCCTGGCCGAACCGCCAGGAAGTCGTCACGTATTCGATCGTCGTGCTGGTCTCGGTGGCCTTCTTCATGGCCGTGGTCGGCGGCCTTGACTACGGGTTCACCAAGCTCGTCGTCAAGGTGATCTCGGGGGCTTGATGTGAGTCCGCCCGAGGACGAAGCCGACTCGAACGAGCGAGGCATCCCGGCGCAAGAACAAGCCGTCCACCAGGAACCCACCGCCAACCCAGAGCCGCCCGCCGCTGAGGAGCCCGCCCCCAGCGTGCGCGAGCCGGAGGCCCCAGAGATGACCGAAGAACGCGCTGCCGCTGCCGGAGTAGCCGAGGCCGGGGATACCGACGCCGATGAGGTCCTCTCCGAGGTGATGGCCGAGGTTCAGGAGGCGGAGGCCGAAGCGATCGCCGAGGTGATGGCCGAGGTGATCCAGCGGGATCTCGCCGCCGGGGAGACCGCCGAGCAGGCGGTCGCTGATGCCGTGACCATGGCCCATGACGTCGCCGAACTGGCCGCCGGTGCAGTGGCCGAGGCAGTTGGCGAGTCCGCTGCCGGGGGGCCCGAGGAGCTGGTCGAGGCCATCGTCGAGTCGGCCAACGGGGCGGCCGCCGAGGCCGAGGCCGCTGCCGCCAGTGCCCTGGCAAACGTGGCCGCTCAGGTCGAAGCCGAGCAGGTCGAAGCCGAGCAGGTCGAAGCCGCCGAGGAGGAGGAGGAGGAGGTCGCCGCCGAAGACGAGGAGGCGCTCGAGGACGAGGAGGAAGAGTTCATCCCCCCCGCCGAGCGCCCCGGCGACTGGTACGTCGTCCACACCTACGCCGGCTACGAGAACAAGGTGAAGGCCAACCTCGACACCCGGATCCGCTCGATGAACATGGAGGACAAGATCTTCGAGGTTGTGATCCCGATCGAGGACGTCATCGAATTCAAGGGCGGCAAGAAGCAGGTCGTCCAGAAGCGGGTCTTCCCCGGTTACCTGATGGTGCGGATGTACGTCGACGACGACTCCTGGTACGTCGTCCGTAACACACCGGGCGTCACTGGGTTCGTCGGCTCCGGCGCCAAACCGGTGCCGCTGGCCGCCCGGGAGGTCGAGAAGATCCTCCAGGCCAAGCCCGTCGAGAAGCTGAAGCCCCGGCTGGAGTTCGAGCTGGGCGAGAGCGTCCGGGTGGTCACCGGCCCCTTCGCCAACTTCACCGGCACGATCTCGGACATCAACGTCGACCAATCCAAGGTCAAGGTGCTCGTCAACATCTTCGGCCGGGAGACGCCGGTCGAGCTGTCGTTCGAGCAGGTCGCCAAGCTTTAGGTTCGCAAGAAAGGATCCGCCTCCCATGCCCCCCGCCACCTCCTCGCGCAAGAAGAAGAAGATCTCGGCCATCGTCAAGCTGCAGATCCCGGCCGGCCAGGCGACGCCGGCCCCCCCGGTCGGCACCGCCCTCGGGCCGCACGGGGTCAACATCATGGAGTTCGTCCGCAGCTACAACGAGCGGACCGCCTCCCAGATGGGCACCGTCGTGCCGGTCCAGGTGACGATCTACGAGGACCGCAGCTTCGAGTTCGTGCTGAAGACCCCGCCGGCCTCGGTGCTGCTGAAGCAGGCGGCCAAGGCGCCCAAGGGGTCGGCCGATCCGAACAAGACCAAGGTGGGCACGATCTCCGTCGACGACCTGCGCCGGATCGCCGAGGTCAAGCTGCCCGACCTGAACGCCTATGACCTTGAGCACGCCATGCGGATCATCGCTGGCACCGCCCGGTCGATGGGGGTAGCAGTCGAGCGATAGCATTCGGGGGGCTCTGCCCCCCGAATTCCCCCCGAAAGCCAGATCCAGGGGGCTCTGCCCCCCGAATTCCCCCCGAAAGCCAGATCCAGGGGGCTCTGCCCCCCGAATTCCCCGAAAGCCAGTTCAAGATAAGAGTGGGAGACCCTTCGCCGGCGGGTTACCGTCGGCGGGGTCGCCAGGACCACAAGGAGGAAGCGATGTCGCACCAAGGCAAGCGCTACGCCAAGGCCATGAAGGGCTACGACCGGGAGAAGTTTTACTCGGCCGGGGAGGCCCTGACCCTCGCCAGGTCACTGTCCTCGGCGAAGTTCGACGAGACCATCGAGCTCAGCCTGCGTCTCGGCGTCGATCCGCGCAAGGCCGACCAGATCGTCCGCGGATCGGTCAGCCTGCCCCGGGGCACGGGCAAGACGGTCCGGGTGGCGGTCTTCGCCCAGGGCGAACAGGCCCGGGAGGCCACCGAGGCCGGGGCCGAGATCGTCGGCGGCCAGGAGCTCGCCGACCGGGTGCAGAAGGGCTTCACCGATTTCGACGTCGCCATCGCAACGCCGGACATGATGCCGGTCGTTGGCAAGCTCGGGAAGATCCTGGGCCCCCGCGGGTTGATGCCGAACCCGAAGTCGGGCACGGTGTCGGCGGACGTCTCCAAGGCGGTCCGGGAAGTCAAGGCGGGCAAGATCGAGTACCGCACCGACCGTCAGGCCAACATTCACACCGTGATCGGGAAGTCGTCGTTCGACGGCCAGGCTCTCGCCGACAACTACCTCGCGGTTGTGGACGAGGTCGTGCGGGCCAAGCCCTCGGCGGCGAAGGGGAAGTACATCAAGTCGGCGACGGTCGCCTCGACCATGGGCCCCGGGATCCGTATCGACACCGCTCGCCTGCGGGAGCTGGCCGCCGACGGAGCCGCGGCGGGCGGGTAACCGCGCAGAGCCCTGAGCGAGGGAGCAATCATGGGCGCATACACACCCGTTTCTGCTCCCTCGTGCCCCCGCAGAGCTCGTCCGGTGCAGGCCGCCATGCCGGCAACCAGGTACACTGACCCTGCCGTAGACAGCAGGTGGCCGTGAGGCCCTAAGACCGACCCCGCAAGGCGAGGTGCCCGCCGAGGCGCACGAAGAGCAGCTTTTTCGCGCGGCCTGCCGTCCACGGCGGGTCGCTTTTTTGTTGTACCGACCACATGAGGCCACATGAGGACACGAGAAGAGAGGTGATGCAACCCAGATGCCCAAGCCACACAAGGTCTCCCAGGTCGAGGACCTGACCGAGCGGCTCCGGGAGTCCCCGGCGGCCCTCCTCACCTCGTTCACCGGACTCAAGGTCGCCGAGATGACCGAGCTCCGGCGGGCGCTGGCGGGCGCCGGGACCGAGTTTCGGGTGGTCAAGAACACCCTCGCCCGGATCGCCGCCCGCCAGGCCGGGCCCGAGGACCTGGTCCCGCTGCTGGAGGGCTCGACGGCGATCGCCTTCGTCACCGACGACCCCGTCGCCGCCGCCAAGGGCCTCGACGAGGTGTCGAAGAAGTACCCGGCCCTGGTGCTCAAGGGCGGCCTGCTGGAGGGCAGGGTGCTCGGTGCCGAGCGGGCGGCAAGCCTGGCGGCGACCAAGCCCCGGGAGGTGCTCCTCGCCGGCCTCGCCGGAGCCATCAAGTCGCCGGTGGCGACCATGCTCGGCCTGGCGCTGGCGCCGGTACGCAGCCTGGCCTATGCCCTGGCCGCCTACCAGGAGAAGCTGGCCGCCGGGAGCGCCGCCGCCGCACCACCTGAGCCCGCCCCCGCCGGATCCGGATAGCCACCGGCCGGCGAACGACCGACAACGCAGCCCGGCACCACACCGGCACCACACCCAAGGAGGAACCCGACCATGGCAAAGCTTTCGACCGAGGAGCTGCTCGATGCGATCGGCTCCCTGACCCTGCTCGAGGTCGCCGACTTCGTCAAGGCCTTCGAGGAGAAGTTCGGCGTCTCGGCGGCCGCTCCGGTGGCCGTCGCGGCCCCGGGTGGCGGTGCCGCTGCGGCCGCCCCGGAGCCGGAGGAGGAGAAGGACGAGTTCGACGTCATCCTCATCTCCTCGGGCGAGAAGAAGATCCAGGTGATCAAGGAGGTCCGGGCGCTGACCTCGCTGGGGCTGAAGGAGGCCAAGGACCTGGTCGACTCGGCGCCCAAGCCGGTGCTGGAGAAGGTCACCAAGGAGGCCGCCGAGAAGGCCAAGGCTCAGATCGAGGCCGCCGGAGGCACCGTCGAGCTGAAGTAGGAAACCAGTGCGGAGGGGCGGGAAACCGCCCCTCTCAGCGTCGCAACTGGCTAATTGCCGCCGAGTGCGGGAAGTATTGACAACGTTGGCGACGGCGCCCTACCATAGATAAGGCAACTCCAAAACATAGGTACCGAAATCTGCGACGACAGCCAGCTCTGTTGACGGGCGGTAGCACTTGGTGCTACTATGCCCGTTTGCTGTGTTTACCAACTATTCCGCGAAACCCTGGCGCCCATCGAGGGGAGTCTGTTCGCCCGCTGAAGACCCCGTTCGACCGCGACCCGAAGACCTAGCGAACGATCTGCTCTCTGTGACCCAGCCGCCGTTCTAAGGAGGCACTGCTTGCCCAGCACGCCTGCGCGTCAACGACTGTCTTTTGCCCGCTTCCCCGAAATCCAACCGGTTCCGGACCTTATCGCTATCCAGCGGGATTCCTTCGCCTGGTTCCTCACCGAGGGCCTGAAGGAAACGTTCCGCGACATGTCGCCGGTGGAGGACTTTACCGGCAACCTCCAGCTCGACTTCGGCGACCACCGCTTCGACGAGCCCAAACACAGCGTGGCCGAGTGCAAGGAGAAGGACATGACCTTCTCCGCCCCGCTGTTCGTCACCGCAACCTTCATGAACAAGGAGACCGGCGAGATCAAGGAGCAGACGGTCTTCATGGGCGACTTCCCGATGATGACCGACAAGGGCACGTTTATCATCAACGGCACCGAGCGGGTGGTCGTCTCACAGCTCGTCCGCTCGCCCGGTGTCTACTTCGACCGCTCCCTCGACAAGACCTCCGACCGGGAGATCTTCGCCGCCAAGGTGATCCCCGCCCGCGGCGCCTGGCTGGAGTTCGAGACCGACAAGAAGGACATGGTCGGGGTCCGGGTCGACCGCAAGCGCAAGCAGCACGTCACCGTGCTGCTCAAGGCGATGGGGATTTCCAGCGAGGAGATCCTCTGGCTGTTCGACGAGGCCGAGTCGATCCGCGCCACCCTGGAGCGGGACCACATCGAGTCGACCGACGACGCCCTGATGGACATCTACCGCAAGCTCCGGCCGGGCGAGCCGCCGACGCCGGACTCGGCCCGCACCCTGCTCGACAACCTGTTCTTCAACTGGAAGCGCTACGACCTGGCCAAGGTCGGCCGCTACAAGGTCAACAAGAAGCTCGGCCCGACCACCGAGGCGATGACCACGGTGCTGGCCCGCCTGCACGAAGAGCTGGCGGCCAACGACAAGCCGGGCAAGGAGCCCCAGGAGCAGGAGCGCTGGAAGGTCTACGCCACCAACGACGAGACCGTCCGCACCGGGCTGGGTACCCGGGCACCGGGCTACAAGTCCATCCTGACCTACGAGGACATCCTGAAGGCGGTCGCCTACATCGTGAAGCTGCACCGGGGCGACGAGGGCTTCGAGGTCGACGACATCGACCACTTCGGCAACCGCCGGATCCGCTCGGTCGGCGAGCTGATCCAGAACCAGGTGCGGGTCGGCCTGTCCCGGATGGAGCGGGTCGTCCGCGAGCGCATGACCACCCAGGACGTCGAGGCGATCACCCCGCAGACGCTGATCAACATCCGGCCGGTCGTCGCCGCGATCAAAGAGTTCTTCGGCACCTCCCAGCTGTCCCAGTTCATGGACCAGACCAACCCGCTGACCGGCCTCACCCACCGCCGGCGGCTGAGCGCACTGGGCCCGGGCGGGCTGTCCCGGGAGCGGGCTGGGTTCGAGGTCCGCGACGTGCACCCGAGCCACTACGGCCGGATGTGCCCGATCGAGACGCCGGAAGGCCCGAACATCGGCCTGATCGGCTCGCTGGCCTCGTACGCCCGCATCAACGAGTTCGGCTTCATCGAGACCCCGTACCGGAAGGTCGACGGCAACAAGGTGACCGACCAGGTCAACTACCTGACCGCCGATGAGGAGGACCGCCACGTCATTGCCCAGGCCAACGCCCCGCTGGACAGCGAGAACCGGTTCAGCGAGGCCCGGGTCCTGGTACGCCGCAAGGGCGGCGAGCTCGACTTCGTGCCCTCCGACGAGGTCGACTACATGGACATCTCGCCCAAGCAGATCGTGTCGATCTCGGCGGCACTGATCCCGTTCATCGAGCACGACGACGCCAACCGGGCGCTGATGGGCGCCAACATGCAGAAGCAGGCGGTGCCGCTGGTGCGTACCGCCGCCCCGCTGGTGGGCACCGGGCTGGAGGGCCGCTGCGCCCTCGACGCCGGCGACATGGTGCTGGCCGACGGGCCGGGCGTCGTCGAGGAGGTCTCGGCCGACTACGTCGTCGTCCGCACGATCTCCGGCGACCGCCGCGAGTACAAGTTGCAGAAGTTCCAGCGCTCCAACCAGGGCACCTGCATCAACCAGAAGCCGATCGTCTCCGAGGGCGACCAGGTCGCCACCGGCTCGGTGATCGCCGACGGTCCCTCGACCGACCAGGGCGAGCTCGCCCTCGGCAAGAACCTGCTGGTCGCCTTCATGCCCTGGGAGGGCTACAACTTCGAGGACGCCATCATCCTGTCCGAACGCCTGGTCAAGGAGGACGTGCTCACCTCGATCCACATCGAGGCGCACGAGGTCGATGCCCGGGACACCAAGCTGGGCGCCGAGGAGATCACCCGGGACATCCCGAACCTCGGCGAGGAGGTGCTGAAGGACCTCGACGAGCGGGGGATCATCCGCATCGGCGCCGAGGTCGGCCCCGGCGACGTCCTGGTCGGCAAGGTCACCCCCAAGGGCGAGACCGAGCTGACCCCGGAGGAGCGGCTGCTCCGTGCGATCTTCGGTGAGAAGGCCCGCGAGGTCCGCGACACCTCGCTCAAGGTCCCGCACGGCGAGAACGGCAAGGTGATCGACGTCCGGGTGTTCTCCCGCGAGAACGGCGACGAGCTGCCGCCCGGCGTCAACCAGCTGGTGCGGGTCTACGTCGCCCAGAAGCGCAAGATCCAGGAGGGCGACAAGCTCGCCGGCCGGCACGGCAACAAGGGCGTCATCTCCAAGGTGCTGCCCGAGGAGGACATGCCGTTCATGGCCAACGGCACCCCGGTCGACATCATCCTGAACCCGCTCGGCGTCCCCTCCCGGATGAACCTCGGGCAGGTGCTGGAGAGCCACCTCGGCTGGGCCGCCAACTACGGCTGGGTCGGGACCCGCACCGCCGACCACCCGGCCGACCCCGACGGCACCACCTGGATCTCGACGCCGGTGTTCGACGGCGCCCGGGAGGAGGACATCTGGGAGGCGATCAAGGGGTCCAACCTGACCGGTCGGAGCCAGGAGCTGGACCGCAACGGCAAGACGATCCTTTACGACGGCCGCTCGGGCGAGCCCTACGACCACCCGATCTCGGTCGGCTACCTGTACATCCTGAAGCTGCTCCACCTGGTCGACGACAAGATCCATGCCCGGTCGACCGGCCCGTACTCGATGATCACCCAGCAGCCGCTC
>DAIQBQ010000131.1:0-8410 GCA_036781065.1 Actinomycetota bacterium | reverse complement strand
GCGCCGGGGGGGCGGTGCCGTCGCTGGAGGCGCTGGCCGTCGCCGCCGGGCGGATCCTGCGCGAGGGGCGCCGCCGCCGGGTCGTCCCGGTGATCAATGCCAGCGGTGTCCTGCTGCACACGAACCTCGGCCGGGCGCCGATGAGTGCCCGGGCGATGGCGGCCGTCGCCGAGGTCTCGGCCGGCTACTCCAACCTGGAGTTCGACCTGGCCCAGGGCAGGCGGGGGAGTCGTTACGACCACGCCCGGGAGCTGCTGACGACCCTGACCGGGGCCGAGGCGGCGCTTGTGGTCAACAACAACGCCGCCGCCGTGCTGCTGGCGCTGGCGACCCAGGCCCGCGGCCGCGAGGTGGTCATCTCCCGGGGCGAGCTGATCGAGATCGGCGGGGAGTTCCGGATCCCGGACATCATGAACGAGTCGGGCGCCCTCCTCCGTGAGGTGGGCACCACCAACCGCACCCACCTGAAGGACTACCGGGCAGCGCTGGGCGAGCGCACCGGGGCGATCCTCAAGGTCCACCCCTCCAACTACCAGGTCGTCGGCTTCGTCAAGTCGGTGCCCGCCCGCCAGCTTGCGGCGCTGGCGCACGAGAGCGGGCTCCTGCTCATCCACGACGTCGGCAGCGGATTGCTGCGCCGGAAGGTCGCCGGGCGGGAGTTCGGCTGGCTGGCCGAGGAGCCGACCGTGGAAGAGGCGCTCGCCGACGGGGCCGACATCGTCACCTTCTCCGGCGACAAGCTGCTCGGCGGCCCGCAGGCGGGCATCATCGTCGGCACCGCCGCTGCCCTCAAGCCGATGGAACGCTCCCCACTGTTGCGCACCTACCGGGTGGACAAGACGTCGCTGGCGGCGCTGGAGGCGACGCTGCTCGCCTACCTGGAGGGGGCCGAAGCGGAGTTGCCGCTGTGGTCGATGGCCCTCACCGGCGCCGCCGAGATCGAGGCCCGGGCGGCGGCAATCCAGGCCGACCTGGCGTCGCTGCCCGCAAAGCTCGCCCTGGCCCCCGGGTTCTCCACCACCGGCGGGGGCTCGGGTCCCGGCGCCCGGATCCCAACCGTCCTGCTCGAGGTCACCTCGCTGCACCGCGCGGCTGCCGACCTGCGGGCGGCTCTGGTCGGCGGCGACCCGCCGGTCGTCGCCCGGGTCGAGGAGGAGCGGGTGCTGCTCGACCTCCGCACGGTCGTCCCCGGCCAGGACCGGGCGGTGGCCGAGGCGCTGCGCCGCGTGCTGGCCTGACGCCGGTGCATGCCAGCTGATGCACGTCATCGCCACCGCCGGTCATGTCGACCACGGCAAGTCCAGCCTGGTCCAGGCGCTGACCGGGATCGACCCGGACCGGCTCGAAGAGGAGAAGCGCCGGGGCCTGACCATCGACCTGGGATTCGCCTCGGTCCAGCTGCCCTCGGGCCGGGAGGTCGGCATCGTCGACGTGCCCGGCCACGAGCGGTTCATCAAGAACATGCTGGCCGGGGTCGGCGCCGTCACTGTCGCCCTGTTCGTCGTCGCCGCCAACGAGGGGTGGAAGCCCCAGTCCCAGGAGCACCTGGACATCCTCGACCTGCTCGGGGTCTCGTCGGCGGTCGTCGCCGTGACCAAGGTCGACCTGGTCGACGCCGAGGTCCTGGAGCTCGCGGTCGGCGAAGTCCACGAGCACCTGGCCGGCACCACCCTGGCCGGCGCCCCGATCGTGCCCGTCTCCTCGGTGACCCGGGCCGGGCTCGATGAGCTCCTGGACGAGCTGGAGCGGGTGATCGACGCCGCCGCGCCGGCCGAGGACATCGGCCGCCCGCGGCTGTGGATCGACCGGGTCTTCACGATGAAGGGGGCGGGGACCGTCGTCACCGGGACGCTGATCGGCGGCGGCCTGACCCCCGACTTCGAGGTCGAGGTACTCCCCGGCAGCCGGCGCGGGCGCATCCGTGGGATCCAGTCGCACGGCCATCAGCTGAGCGGGATCGGGCCGGGCAACCGGACCGCGCTCAACCTGGTCGGGATCGAGCCGGAAGCGCTGGAGCGGGGGCAGGTGCTCACCCGCCCCGGGCTGTGGCGGGCCTCCCGGGCCTGCCTGGCCTCGATCCGGTTCCTCCCCCACCTCGGGCACGAGGTTACCGAGCGGGGGGCGTTCAAGGTCTATGCCGGCTCCGCCGAGCGGGCTGCCAGGGTCCGGTTCCTGGAGGCCGCTCCGGAGCCGGGCCAGGCGGCGCTGGCTCTGATCACCTTCGCCCAGACGCTGGTCCTGGACTGGCACGACCACTTCGTGCTCCGCGACTCCGGGCGGCTGGAGACGCTTGGCGGTGGGATCGTGCTCGAGCCGCATCCCCGCCGGCTGGAGGGCCGGACCAGCGCGGGGGGCCTGTACGAGCGGGCCGAGCGGCGGCTCCCCGCGCAGGACCGGGCCAGCTACTTCGCGGTCGTGTTGGACGAGGAGGGGGCCATGGCTGCCGCCGAGGTGCCGGTGCGTACCGGCCTCCCCGAGCCAGCCGCCCGGCAGGCCGCCGGCACCTGGTTCGCCACCACCGTCTTCTCCGGCCGGGCCGTCGCCGAGGCGTCCGCGGCGATCGGCGCCGAGCTGCGCGCCTACCAGCGCGATCACCCACTCGAAGCCGGGATGCCCCGGCCGCTGGTCCGGACCGCGGTCGGCCTGGGCGCCCGCCCGTTCGACGAGCTGGTCGACGATCTGGCCCGGCGCCGGGTGGTCGTCGCCGACGCCGCCGCCCTGCGCACCCCGGACTTCACCCCGGCGCTCGCAGGCCGCGAGACCGAGCAGCTGATGGCGCTGCTACGGGCGGGCGGGGCGGCCCCGCCGACCATGACCGAGCTCGCCGGCCAGTTCGACCCGGCGCTGATCCGGGGCCTGGTGCGCAGCGGAGTGCTGATCGCGGTCAGCCAGGAGCTGGTCTACCCGGCGGAGATGGTTGCCGGGATCCGCCGGCTGGTGGCGGAGCGCATCGCCGCCGCCGGCCCGTTCACGGTGGCGCAGTTCCGGGACGCGGTTGGCGCCAGCCGCAAGTACGTCGTCCCCCTGCTGGAGTACCTCGATCGCACTGGTTTCACCCTCCGGCAGGGCGACCTGCGGGTCCTGGGGCCGAAGGCCGAGGCGGTTTCATCCCCAGCCGTTTCATCCCCACCCCGAACGGATAGGAGCGTGTGAGAGATGCCAGAGGACGACTGGTCGCTGGCCGCGACCAACCTGCTCGTCGGGATCGACGACACCGACAGCTCGGACTCCGGCGGCACTGCCTCGCTGGCGGGCCGGCTGCTGGAGCACTTCGACCGCAACCGGATGGGAGGGCCGCTGGGCGCAACCCGGCACCGGCTGCTCATGGACCCGGCGATCCCGGCCACCACGAAGAACCTGAGCGTGGTGATCGCCGTCAAGGCCAGCCACCGGCTGCAGCTCTCCGATTTCGCCGAGTTCGTCGTCCCGTTCCTGGAAGCCGAGGCGGTGGCCGGGTCGAACCCCGGGATCGCCATGTGCCGGGAGCCCTGCTGGACCGAGCCGGACAACGCCACCGCCCTGATCGACTTCGGCCGCCGGGCGCAGACGTCAGTGCTCGACCTGGCGGCGGCGACCGAGGTCGCCGAGGCGACGGGTGCCCAGCTGACCCCCGCCGGCGGCACCGGGGCCGGTCAGATCGGAGCGCTGGCTGCGGTGGGCCTGCACATCTCCCGGTCGGACGGCGACTTCGTCTGGCTCCCTGGCCTCGCCGAAGCGGTCCGGCCGATGAACTACCGCCAGCTGAAGACCTTGCTGCCGCTGGACCTCGCCCGGGACGGCGAGGGCCGGGAGCCCGCCGATGAGGAGGTCATCGAGCTCCCGCCGCGGGCCCGGCCGGTGCTGCTCGACGGTTTGGCGGTGCTGCTGCTCGACCCGCCGAAGACCGTGACCGAGTCCGGCGGCTTCGGCGCCAAGCCGAGGGAGGTCACGACCTGGAGGGCCTCGGTCCCCTAGATCTTCTGGACCTTTTGTGTGTGAAAAGTCGTGTATATGATCGTTATTCACACACAAAAGCAAAGCGAGGGGTACCAAGGGAACTGGCGGGTTTCTCGCCGGGGGCCCGGAATTCCTTGCTAGCTGGTCTCGGCCGGGGGTGGCTCGTGCTTCAGCTCCTCGCGCAGCTCTTCGTCCAGATCCAGCGGCTCCACCAGCAGCAGCAGGCCCGACACCGACTTCACCCGCACCCGGGAGCCCTCAGCGATGGCCGCCCCCAGCGTGCGTGCCCGCCACAGCGAGCCGTCGGCGGTCACCTCGCCGTCCGGGGACAGGTCGGTGCGGGCGACGCCCACCCCGCCGAGCAACCCCTCGGCGCCCGCCGGGGGCCGGGCGAACCGGGAACGCAGGGCTGCGGTCATGATCGAGATGAAGAACACCAACGTGCCCACCAGCCCGGCGAGCATGGCCCACCAAGGAAGGACCAGCGCCGGCGGCGGGTGGGGGATGAGGAAGATGCTGCCCAGCGCCAGCAGCACGGTCCCGGCCCCGGTGAAATAGCCCAGGCCCCCCATGTGAAGGTCGGGCACCATGAGGCAGACCCCGATAACGACCCCGGCCAGTGCCAGCCAGGAGGTCGGCAGGATGGTGAACCCGTACAGGCCCAGGCCCAGCGCCGCGCCGCCCATCAGCCCAGCCGCCCCGATCCCCGGGAAGTACAGCTCGAAGACCAGGCCGAACAGGCCGAGGAGCACCAGCATGTAGGCGACAGCCGGCCGGTCGGCGCTGTGCACCAGGCGGGCCCAGACGCTCATCTTGTGGAAACGCAGGTCGGCTCCCTTGACCGACAGCGTCACCGAGTGCCCGGCGACGGTGACCGACCGGCCATCGAGGTTCGACAGCACGGTCGCCAGGTCGCCCGCCTCGAAGGCGGCGAAGCCCGACTGAGTGGCCTGGGTGTCGCTGATGGTCGCCGAGGCACTCGCCAGCGGCACGGGACGCCCCCGCCGGGCGGCCAGCGAGCGCAGCGCCGCCATCGCCGCGTCGCCGGTGCCCGCCAGGTTGTTCTCGGGCCGGGCGGAGTCCAGGTTGACCGGGGCCACCGGGCCCAGCGTGGTGCCCGGTGCCACCACGACCAGCGGCGCCGCCATGGCAACGAACACCCCGGCGCCGGAGGCCTGGGCACCCTGCGGGGCGATCCACACCACGATCGGGACCGTCGCCGACTCGATGTGGTTGACCAGGCTGGTGACCGACACCTTGAGCCCGCCCGGGGTGGCCAGGCGGACGACGAGGACGTTGGAGCAGCTGCGCTCGGCTGCCGAGATCTGCTGGAGCAGCGAGTGGGCCGACACCTGGTCGATGACGCCGGTCAGCTCGAAGTAGTCGATGTGGCCGCCGCACCCGGAGCCGGCGGAGGCGGGCCCGGCCGCGGCAACGGTCGCCAGGAGCGCAGCGATCAGTGCCGCGGCGACCAGCCCCGGCAGGGCACGCAAGCGCCCCGCACGGCGGCCGCGCGGTACGGAGGGGCGGTAAGGACGTGGGTTTATCATGAGCGCGTGTCTCTGGACGCCATACTGAATCGCCGGCTCCTCATTATCTCCGGCAAAGGTGGGGTCGGGAAAACTACGATCTCAGCGGCTCTGGGGGCGCTCGCCGCTCGGCACGATCTGCGGGTTCTGGTCGCCGAAGTCGAGGGGAAGTCGGCGCTCTCCAACCTGCTCGGCAGCGGTCCGCTGACCGCTGAGCCCCGGGAGCTGCGCGCCGGGCTGTTCGCCATGAACATCTCGGCCGAAGAGGCGCTCCGCGAGTACTTCGAGGTCCAGTTCCATGCCAAGCGGATGTCCCGGCCGCTGGTGTCGTCGCAGCTGGTCTACTACGTGACCCACGCCGCCCCCGGCCTCCGCGACATCCTCATGCTGGGCAAGGTCTGGTACATGGTCGCCCGCAAATCCGAGTTCGACCTGTGCGTGCTCGACACGCCGGCCGCCGGCCACGCGGTCTCGATGCTGCGCTCGCCGCAGGGGTTCCTGGAGGCGGTGCCGGTCGGTACCCTGGCCACCCATGCCCGACGGGTGCTCGACTGGTTGCGTGACCCCCAGCAGGTGGCCGTGCACCTGACCAGCGTCGCCGAGGAGACTCCGGTCAACGAGACCCTGGACACCGCCGACCAGCTGACCCGCCGGGTGCAGATGCCGGTCGAGTGCGTCTACCTGAACATGCTCTACCCGCCGGTCGACGACGACCCCGCGGTCGAGAAGGCGCTCGACCGGTTGCGCTCGCCCCGGGGACTGTTGCCGCGGGGCAGGGAAGCGACGGCGCTCGCCCCGGCCCGGGCGGCGGCCCTGTTCGCCTGCGGCGACTTCTACCGCTCCCGGCGCAACCTCCAGCAGGCGCACCGGGAGCGGCTGCTCGACGGCCTCGCCCACTCGACGTCGGTGGTCGACCTGCCCTTCCTGTTCACCGACGCGTTCGGGGTCAAGGAGCTGGACCACCTGGCCGACGCCATCGAGGAGCAGGTGGGCGCGCCGTGAGCCTGGAGTCGGCACTCGACGGCCAGATCGTCATCTGTGCCGGGCCGGGCGGAGTCGGCAAGACGACGATCTCGGCGTCGATCGCCCTGGAGGGCGCCCTGCGCGGCCGGGAGACGGTGGTCGTCACGATCGACCCGGCCAAGCGGCTGGCCGACGCGCTCGGCCTGCGAGAGCTGTCCAACGAACCACGCCGGGTGCCGCCGGAGAAGTTCGCCGAGTGGGGCCTGCCCGCCTGCCCGCTCGACGCCATGATGCTCGACACCAAGACCACCTTCGACGACCTGGTCCACCGCTACGCCAAGAGCAGCGAGAAGGCGCAGGGGATCATCGACAACGGCTTCTACCAGGCGATCTCCGGGGCGCTGTCGGGTACGCACGAGTACATGGCGATGGAAAAGCTCTACGAGCTCTACTGGAGCGGCCGCTACGACCTGATCGTCATCGACACCCCGCCGACCCGCAACGCCCTCGACTTCCTGGAGGCGCCGAACCGGATGACCTCGTTCCTCGAGGGCCGGCTGCTCAAATGGTTCCTGATCCCGGCGATGGGCGGCGGCCGCGGCGTCTTCCGGGCGATGAACCTGGCCGCGGTCACGTTCCTGCGGGTCGTCCAGAAGGTGATCGGGGCCGAGGCGCTGGCCGACACCGCCGACTTCTTCGCCAACTTCGAGGGGATGTACGACGGGTTCAAGGAGCGGGCGCAGGCGGTCTACGAGCTGCTGCGCCGGAACGTCACCCGGTTCGTCGTGGTGGTAGCGCCGACCGACCAGGCGGTCGAGGAGGCGCTGTTCCTGGTGGGGGCGATGAGCTCGCACGGCCTCGCCTTCGGGGGCCTCGTGGTCAACCGCATGCACCCCCGCTTCCCGGCAGCGATCGGGGAGCCGGTTGGCGCGCCGCTGGCCGACCGGCTCAGCCTGATCGCCGATGAGTTCGAGCAGGTGCGCCGCCGCGAGGAGCACAGCCTGCAGCGGCTGATCGCCGAGGTGCCCGCCCGCCGCTGGGTGCGGGTGCCCTACCTGACGGAGGAGGTCGCCAACCTGTCGGCGCTGGCCGAGGTCGGCAAGTCGCTGTTCGCCGAGGCCGAGCACCTGGCGGCGACGTAGGAGCGCGAGCCCTCCGTGCCCCGGCTGGTTGGCCCGGAAGCCTCCGTATAATCGCTCTGCTCAGCCGGTTGAGCGGCGAGCGGAGCCCGGCCGCAGGCCGGACGTCAGCGAGAGCGGCGCCGTGGGCGGAGCGGGATGGATGAAGGGAGGCACACCGTGGCAACGAAGGTGATCGCCCCGAGCGAGGTCCGCTACCGGGTCGCCCACCGGCTGGCCGACTACCAGGTCCGCAAGGGGCCCGGTGAGATCGGAACGCTTTCGATCGGCCTCGAGAAGACCGTCCTCCGCCAGTTCAAGGCCCACTGGACCGGTTTCAAGCTCGCCTTCCTCAAGCCGACGATGGTGCTGACCGCCACCCTCGACAGCGGCGAGTACTGGTCCGAGGCCTACGTCTCGATCCACCAGCCGTCCTGGATCCTGGCGTTCCGCCGGGACCCGCACAAGGCCCGCGGCTCGGGCGGCCCGCGGCCCGACGACAAGCTCAGTCTCGAGTCGGCGGTGCAGATCTCGCTTTCCCAGCGCCATTCGCTGATCGCCGCCGGCCACCTGCCGCACGAGGAGCTGATCCGCATGGAGGACGTCGACGACCCGCTCGACGCCGTCGACCAGTTCTTCAACTACACCGCCTGGTACGTGCTGCGGGCGATCGAGGCGAGCTGGGACAAGCTCGGCTACGTCCCGGACACCACGATCGGCTGGGGGGTCGAGGAGGACCGCCTTGCCGCGCTGCCGCCGGGATCGTTCAAGCAGGAGGAGCGGCCGGAGCCGCCGCCGCCGACCGTCGCTCCGGAGCCGGTCTCGACCTGGCGCTCCCGACGGGCCGCCGCGCGCCAGGCCCGG
>DAIQBQ010000130.1:0-8496 GCA_036781065.1 Actinomycetota bacterium | reverse complement strand
GGCTGGCCGCCCGCGCCTCCGGGGCTCTTGTGCGGATCTCCGGCGGGTGTCAAGCGACTGCCGGATCCCAGGTGGCACCCCTCGCTACGCTTTTGTGAGTAAAAACGTCCATATGTAGTCGGTTTTTACTCACAAAAAGATCTGGAAGGGCAGTATGCGGATCGCTCGCTAACGCTAGCCGACCTGGTAGCCCTCGGCGTTGATCGCGCCGACGATCGAGTCGTGGCCGACCGAGGCGTCGTCGTAGTCGACCGTCACATCCTTGCGGTCCAGGTCGACCTTGACCTGCCGCACCCCGGCCAGCGCCCCGACCGCGCCCTCGATCGCGTTCACACAGTGGTGGCAGGTCACCTCGGGCACCGACAGAACCTCGTGAGCCATCCCTCGTCCCCTCCTTGGCGTCGTTTCCTGGCGGGATCCATGCTACCCGGGGGAATGCGCCAACGAGAACATCCGCCACGACAATCGTTCGGCGTTACGGCGCCACCAGCAGGCTCAGGATGAAGTGCGCCCCGATGGCGGTCAGCATCGCGATGTAGAGGAGCCCGGTCGCCGACTGGGTCGACCTGGCCCACACCGTCGCCCGCACCAGCAACGCCAGCACTCCGGTCCCGACGATCAGCAGCACCCAGGCCCACCAGTAGCCGGCGGCCGAGAACGAGACGATCCCCGGCAGGATTGCCTTGACCAGGCGACCCCGGGTCGCCACGCCGGCGACGATGACAAAGGCGACCGAGGCGATCATGATCCGGGTCGCCCCCTTCAGCGGCTCGATCGGCAGCCGGGGCTGGTTCAAGTACCAATGTCCCAGCACCATGGCGTGGGTCACCGCCCCGAGGAAGAAAGCCCCGAGCATCGACAGGGCGATGCCGTCGGTGCACCCGCCGCAACCTTGCGACCCGGCCCGCACCAGCAGCCAGATGCTGACCCCCGACGCCAGCGCCCCAATGCCGATCTCGATGGTCGGGCGCTGCGAGTACACCGCGATCAGGAAGGCGGCGAGCAGCCCGGTCAGGATGAACCCCTCCAGCCGCAGGCTGCCGGGAAGGGCGAACGACAGCGCCCCCACCAGCGGGATCAGGCAGTAGGTCGCCGCCCGGTAGTGCCCGCGGTCGACCACGCGCCACACCAGCATGGTCACCCACATCAGGAGGAACGTTCCGGCGAGCGTCTCGAAGCCAACGAGTACGAACACCCCTACCGGGCCCCGCACCCCCTATCCGGCTCCCCTCGCCAACGCGCGCCCGGCCGCCTAGCCGGCGCTGCCGATGAGGCGCTGGACCTTCGCCGGCGCCAGTGCGCTGCCGCGGCGGGCGACCCGGCGCAGCGTGCGCAGCACGTCGGGGTCGCCGTCCCAGTGGTCCCGGAGCACCTGGTCGCTCGCCCCGTTGAGCAGCACGTCGAGGGCGACGACCGGAAGGATGATGTCGTTAATCCGGCGCAGGCCGAGCAGCTTGCGGGGCACGATCCCGATCGGGTCGACCAGGTAGGCGGTGATCCCCCCGACGATCAGCTTGTTGGCCTTGGGCACCCGCGGGTCAAGCATCAGGGCGACGACCAGCTTGCCGACGCTCGGCACGGCGCGGGCCCATTTGCCCATCTCCCTAACGACGAGCTCCGAGTCCATACCGCCAGCCTATCGCGGCGCCCGGGGGGGATCGGCGAGGGGGAGACCCCGGACCCGGCGCCGGCGATTTCCCATCGCGGTCGGTCGGGAGCTGCAGCGGGTCAGAAGCCGGAGAGCGGGATTGTCGCTTCCAGCGTGGAGCCGCTCTGGGTCGAGGCCAGCTCCAGGGAGCCGCCGGCCATCGCCAGCCGCTCGCGGATGGTGCCCAGGCTGGCCCCGCCCGGTTCGTCCTCGGTGTCCGGGTCTGCCGGGTAACCATGCCCGTCGTCCCGCACCGACAGCTTGACCCAGGCCGGGGCGGGGTCCGGGGAGCGGTCCAAGGCGACCCAGACCTGGTGCGCCTCGGCGTGTCTGGCGACGTGGTGGAGTGCCTCCTGGGCGATGCGGAACAGGATCGTCTCGACCGCGGCCGGGAGCCGGGCGGGGCCGGTGCGGTTCTCGAAGTGGCCCTGGAGGGCGGAGGCGGCGCACACCTCGCTCAGCATTGCTTGCAGCGACGGGGCGAGCCCGAGTTCGCCGACCGGGGAGGGGCAGACCCGCAGGATGAGCTGGCGGAGCTCGTCCGAGGCGTGCTCGATCGCCTGCTGGATCGTCGACAGGGCGGCGACCGCCTCCGGGGCTGCCGCCTGGCCGAGCGACACCCGTGCGATCTCGGTCTGCAGGAACAGCCCGGTGAGCGCCTGGATGAAGCCGTCGCCCATCTCGCCGGTGATGCGGCGGCGCTCCACCTCCTGGGCGTCGACGGCCTCGCCGAGCAGCCGGGTCAGCCGTTGCTCCCGGTCCCGGAGGGCCGAGTAAAGATAGGCCTTCTCCACCGCCAGCGACGCCAGGTCGGCGATCGACGAGGCCAGGCGCAGGTCTTCCGAGGTGTAGCGGGCGCCCGGGCGCCGGGTCAGGTTCAGGACGCCGAGGACCCGGCCGTCGACGGCCAGTGGCAGGCACAGGCTGGAGTCAATTGTCGGGTCGACGCCCTCGAACCGGGAGTCGCTGACCTTGCCGTGCAGGATGAACGGCTGGTTGTGCTCGGCGACCCACCCGGCGATGCCCTCACGTGGAGCGACACTCGTCGCGATCGACTCGGGGGGCAGGCCCTGGCTGCACCGGATCTCAAGCCGGTGGGTCTCGACGTTGAGCAGCATCACCGAGCTGCGATTGGCCCCGAGCGCCTCACCGGCGAGCTTCAGGGCCAGGCTGAGCTGGTGGTCGAGGTCGACGGACCCGAGCAGCCTGCGGCCGACCCGGGCGAGCACCTCCAGGTCGCGCTCGGCCCGGCCGGGTTCTTCGGTGTGGTGGATTTCCTTCATGGCTGGTGGTGCGCCCCGAAAATGAGGCGACACCGAGAGCGGTCCTGCGCCCCGGTTCGCAAGGCGCGAGGAGGGCGCATAGCGGAGCTATGCAACCGACGAGCAACGCAGCGAGCGGGGATGCAGGGGCGTTCGAATGCCGCCGTAATTGAGGGACGCACCACTAGTTCGTCGTCATGTCCGCAGGTGGTCTTGAGCCGACGCCCAGCCGATGCCGAGGATTCGGCAGCCCTGGGGGTCGGTCCCGCTCTGCTGGTTCCGGTACTCGGCCCCAGGATGGCCACCGTCGGGGTAAACATCGGGGGGACCAAGGTATTTGCCGCCCTCGTCAACGGGGGCGGACGATCGTCCTGCGGGCCACGTCGGTAGCCCCGGAGGCGGGCACGGCCTCGATCATCTCGGCCATCGCCAGTCTACTCGAAACCACCGCTTCCGTCGAACAGCGGTCATCGCCGTGATCGCTCCAACCCCCGACCGCTCGTCAGTGGCGTTTGGCCGCGCGCAGGGGCAACTGACGTGAAAGCTTCCCTGGAGCGCTTGAAGTCGAGCGCGCCACACTGTCCACGGGTTCGCGTTTCCGGGGTGAGTGAGCAGCCAGGGGTGTGATCACGCCCGTTTCTGCTCACTCGGCTGGATCTCAGCCCCGCTGCTTGTGGCCGCCGCGGCGACCAAGGCCGGCCAAAGCCGCCCAAGGCCGACCAGGGGGTCAGTCCCCCGGAATGTCGTAGGCCAACTCGTAGCGATCGCCCGCGCGCACCATGTCAGCAATCTCAATCACCTTGTCTGCCTCGCCGTAGGTGGTCCGTTGCACCTGAAGTACGGGGGTCCCGGCCCCGAGCTGGAGGGAGGCTGCTTCCTCCTGCGTGGGCATCCGCGTCGTGATGCGCTCCACGAATCTGACGATCGGGTGCCCGGCCTCTTCCATCCGCATGTAGATCCCTCCCGGTCCCGAGTTGGGTTTGCCGATCCCCGGCGCCGCCTCCACGACGTCGAGCGGGACGTAGGACGTCGCGAGCTGCATGGGGATGCCATCCGCCAGATACCGCCGCTCCCGCACAAGCACCTGGCTGCGCCTGGGCAATCCCATGCGTTCGGCAAGCTCGGGACTAGCAGCACGCCGGGATACGTGGACCTCGATTTCGGGTCGGGTACCGGCCGCGGCCGTGTCGGCGAAGAAACCGGCCTGATTGGCCTGCCGGCGCCATCGGGAGAATCGCTCGCTTCCTAGTCGCACGATCGGCGGCTGGCGCCGGACGAACACTCCCCGGCCCCGAACCGCGTCGACCAACCCTTCTGCCTTGAGTAGCTCCACGGCCTGCCGTGTCGTCAGCCGGGCTGCCCCATACCGCTCGATCAGCTCGTTCTCGGTCGGGAGCTTGGCACCGGGCGGCAGCTCCCCGGAGCGGATCTGGCGCCGTAGCTCGTCCGCGATCTGGCGGTAGATGGGCCGATCGCTCCTACGGTCGACAGGAGGGCTCACCGGGCCCCAGGCAGTACAGACATATGTAGCGGTGGAGTGTAGACGGGCTGGCCTTCCTTCCGCCATCGGCCCCTCCCCTTCCTGCTGGATGTACGTCAGATATCTAGCGTATACTGCCCCAGTGAGAGGAGTGCCCGTGGCTGTAGGTATGTCGTGTCGCTGGCGGCCCTGGCTGCCCACGTGAAGTTCACCGTCGCCGAGACCGTCACGGCCTATGAGGCTGCCTACGACGAGCTGGCGGCCGAGTGGGCGGGCGAAGCGATCCTTGAGTCGCCGGCCTGGCGGGTGGCGCTGTGACTCCCGAGCCCGGCCAGGCCAACCGCAAAACGCCCTGGGTCTGCCAGCGGTGCGGGGAGGCTCGGCCCGAGACCGGCCTCAAGCTCTGCCGGCGTTGCGGGAAGGACCTGACACGCCGATGTCTCGCCTACCAGGTGATCCACGTCGCCGGCCTGGGAGCCGGCCGCAAGGCCATCGCCGTCCAGGTGGGGGTGAACTGACCTGGCGAGGGGCACCGATTTCCGCACCAGATCGATCGTGCTGTACGGGGTGCCCGGCAGTGAACCTATGCCTCGCCTGAGCGAACGTGCGCTCAGGCGCCCGATTCGGCCCGGGCCTTCAGGCCGTTCAGCGCCCGGTGGACGATCACCTTCACTGCCTGCTTGCGGATGAAGGCGGGCACCGGGAACCCGGGGTCGATCTCGAAGTTGTAGTTGACTGTCGTGCTGTCCCCGTTCGGCGCGAAGTCATAGGACCCCTTGATCAGCTTGACGTCGCCGCCCTCTTCGTTCTGCCAGGCGACGCCGGTACCCGGGTAGCTGTAAGCGAGCGTGTAGCGCACCGTCTTGATCTTGGCGTCGAGCAGGAACTCGGCCCGCGAGGGCCGGCCGCTGCCGTCCCGGTCCACGACCTTGGCCTCCTTGAACTCATCGTTCCACTTCGGGTAGGCGTCGATGTCAGTCACTACATCGAGAATGCGCTCGGGCGTGGCCTTGATATCGATCGACTCGCTCCCTGACTCTGACGCCATCACGCCGTCCTTTCGGTCCCGTTGCTCAAGTGGGTGAATCTTAGTCCGCTACGGTGATCAAACGGAGATCAGAGGGCAAACGGGATCGCCCGGTGGGTCCGCCGGAAGTACCCGGCGTTCACCAGGTGCGTCCGGCCGAGGTGGGTCGACGACAGCAGCGGTTGGTGGATGTGGCCGAAGAAGACCCGCACCGGCTGCACCTCGCGGATGTAGGCGGCCAGCGCGGTCGATCCCCGCTCCCGGCGGCCGGCCACCGTGTCGTAGGTCAGCTCGGGCAGGTCGGGGGGTACGTGGGAGCACACGACGTCGACCGGCCCCAGCCCGCGCAGCTTGGCGTCGTACTCCTCTTCGGTGATCTCCCCGGCGACCGCCAGCGGGGTCGGCAGGCCTCCCCCGACGAACCCGACGCGGAGGCCCTCGATCTCGACGACCTGCCCGTCGACGTGCTCGATCCCGGGCCGGAATATCTGCTGCGCCAGCGCCGGGTTGTCGACATTCCCGAGGATCACGTAGGTCCGCTTCGGCAGCACCTCGGCGATCTGGCGGTAGGCCTCCCCGACCAGGCCCTGGAAGCGGGCGGTCACCTCCTCCTCCCGGCCCTCCCGCCGCCGGCGCATCACCGCCCGGGCCTCATCGAAGCGCCGCTCGGCCCGCAGCCGGACGACCTGGGCGACTGCGTCGACACCGTAAACCTCGACGAGGATCCCGTCCATGGCGCCGTAGTCGATGACGTTGATCAGGTCGCCCAGCAGCAGGAGCGTGTCGTCCTCGTGGACCTCGCGGGCCAAGGCTTCGCAGCCCGAGTGCAGATCGGAGACAATCTTGGCCGCCACCGCCGCCACCCTACCGAATGGAAGGAGGCGTAGCCCCGTGACCAAGGTGTCCGCGGTCCCGCCCAAGAACGTGGTGTTCGACTTCGGTCACACCCTGGTCGACTTCCGCCGGGTGCCCGCCGCCCTGCTCGATGCCTACACCACCATCCGGGACGTCCTGACCAGCCGGGTGTCCGCCGAGCTCCCGGAAGCCGGGCAGCTCGCCGCCCAGGTCAGCGACGCGATCGACGCCCTGGTCCGGATCTCCTACGAGGAGGGGAGGGTTGCCGAGCTCGATGCGGTCAAGCTGCTCACCGAGGCCTTTGCCGGGATCGGCGTGACCCTGTCCCGCGATCTCGCCCGCGAGCTGGCGGTCATCGACCACCAGGCCTTCTCGAACTCGATCACGGTGCCCGCCCCCACGCTGGCCACGCTGCAGTCGCTGGCCGACCGGGGGCTGAAGCTGGGCCTGGTGTCGAACATCACCCTGATGCCGGAGCTGCTCCACAAAGACCTGGAGGCGATGGGGCTGGCACCGCTGCTGGGGGGCGTGGCGTTCAGCTCGGAGGTCGGCTGGCGCAAGCCGGACCCGCGGATCTTCGCCAACATCCTCGACCAGCTGCATGGCAGAGGTTCCGAAACCGTGTTTGTGGGCGACCGGCTCTATGACGACATCGGCGGTGCCAAGCAGTGCGGGATGCGCGCCGTGCTGACGGTCGAGTTCCGCAACGAGCTGGAGGGCCCGGAGCGCGCCGAGGCAGCCTTCAGCGGGGAGCGGCCACCGCCCCCGCTCCGGCCCGATGCGGTGATCAACGCCATCTCGGAACTCCCAGAAGTTCTCGACCATTGGGGGGCCTGACCACATAGCGTGGCAGCCTGCCGGTACGTCCCCGGGCCGCCCGGGGACGGCCTGCATGCCCGCTCCGATGTCCGGGCGGCGGCAGCTGATCGACCGAAGGTTTCGCCGGGTAAGGGGCGTATAGGGTTCCCGCGGGCCGGGGGCACCCCAACCCATCCGGCCCTGCCGGTCGCTGCGCTGGCCCAAAGGCACTCCCCACGCGGGGGTTCGTCCGCCGAGCCTCTCAGCTCGAGAACGGGACGAAACCCCTCGTGCTGACCCCCCACTTGTCGGGTCAGACGGTTAGGGCCGTTTTGGGCCGCGCGGGGAATACTTATTCAAAAGTTTGCGCTATCGAATTCGATCGGTTGACGATGATTATTTGGCGGGAGGATGGCCGGCAACCGATCCCGGCGCCCGAGGAGACGGCTCCCCGCTATGGAGCGGCGCTCGCGCCTAGGTCAGACCGTCCAGAAACTCAACGAAGTCCCGCACCGGATACTTCTTAGCGTTCTTCTCGGCCACATTAGCTCGGGCCCAGCGGAAATGTGCTTGGCCAACCCAGAGGCGCCCGACGTTCTTGCCGTCCTCGTCGCGGATCCGGATCAGCACTCCAGAGTTCAACACCTCGACGGGAGGGATCTCCTCAAGAGTCACCCGCACGTTCGCGTCCTTTCTTCCTCGTTGAGTAGGTTCGGGCGCCGACGCCCATGGCTATGGTTCGGCATCCGAACCATAGCCAGCCAATAGCTGGCATTACCGTCAAATTTACTTAGTCCGCACATCCCCACCGACATCGAACTCGTCACTAGCCATGTACGCTCGGTCAAAACGACCAAACGTGGGCCTCCACGTCGCGCCAGGAGTCGCGAACGGCGATACCCGTGAATGATTGCCTTCGGGTGTAGCGTCAAAGAAACCATTGTTGTCTCCCACAAACGCTGGCTCCGCCGGGAACGGTTCCACAGCCGGCGAGGTTGAACTCCTAAGGACCGACTTGTCGCTGGCGGATGCGATCGACAACGCGATGATGCTCTCGGAGGACTGCCTACGAGAGCACCGGCAACCCTGAGGGCCGAGGCCCACTGATGAGCACTGATGCCCGGAAGCTGGCCGAGGCGCAGCGCCAGGGCTGGCGGATGGAGCACGGCGGCCGACACTGGAAGCTGTTCGCCCCTGACGGGGTTACGATCGAAATCGTGGCCACGACACCGCGGCGAGCAAGTGGTGTGGAGGCCAGCATCCGGCGCATGCGCCGTGCGGGATTCGTCTGGAGGGACGGCTGAGGTGGCTACCTTTAGTGTCGACCTGGACGCCGGGCCGGTGCCCGGCGATGAGGACGTCGCCGACGTCGGCGGACGCCTGAGTGATGCCTTCGGCGCCCATAACCTGCTCGACGCCGCCGTTG
>DAIQBQ010000129.1:0-8525 GCA_036781065.1 Actinomycetota bacterium | reverse complement strand
GCGAATCGGGGCGCAGGACCGCTCTCGGTGTCGCCTCATTTTCGGGACACACCACGAGGACCCGGGAGCACCCCAGGCGTGGGTGCTCCGGCCGGGTGCGGTGCTTCATGGCCGGCTCACTCGGGCCAGCGAACCTGCAGCGCCCTCACGAGACGGACGCGGGCGGCCTGGACGACCGCCTCCGGGCTATCCGCCGCCATCGAGGACTCCGCCGATCGGAGCCCGGCTGCCAACGCCGGGTCGCGGAAGACATTGGCGACCCAGTTGGAGAAGTCGTGGCTCGGGCAGTGATGCCTGAGCACGTCCCCGCTGCAGCGGTCCAGCTCGGCTTGAAGCTCGATCAGGTTGCCCGCAACGGCTCCAGTCAGCTGGTCGGTGCCATCGCGGAAGTAGAACCGGCGTGCTGGCTCCACGCCGATCAGGCAGTACTTGTGCTCGTGGCGCAGGTGTGGTGTCACGCGCTGGCGGATTTTGAACACCCGGGCGTGCTCGGGGCTGTGGCGATCAGCCAGCACCGCGCTGCCCCTGCTGCCCGTGAGCAGCTGGGCGGCGACGGCGCGGGGAAGATCGGCCACCGCTGCCGTGACATCGACCAGCCCTCGGGAGGGGTGCGGGCCCGCCAGGCCGATCACCGCATCGAAGGAGGCCAGGACATTGCCGGCCAGCTCATCGGGGCGCCAGGTGACCGCGCAGTAGCCCTTCCCTGCCGGGTCTAGCAGCTCTGCGGCCGGCGCTCCCCGGCCGAGCGCGGCGTGCGCCTCGTCCAGCAACACCCATTGCGGCAACGCGCAGCAGGCCCGCTCCGCTTCGATCTCCGCGGGAAGCTCGGCGAGATAACTTGCCTGCTCGTTCCGGTCAAGCCCGGACAGATCTACGACAACCGATCCGTAGCTGTGCCGGATCGGCTCAAGGAGCTCGTGTGGTGCAGGAAGCGGCGCCCCCCGCCCTCCCACAACGGTGACCGCGCGGTGGGAGGCCAACCCTCTGTGGTCACCCTCCGGGTCGATGACCACGAGCGAGTAGCCGAGCTCGATGAGCTGCTCGGCGACGAGCCCGGCCAGGTAGGACTTGCCTTGGCCGGTGTCCCCGGCCACGAGGACATTGATTTGCGACGCCGGGAGGCTGACGGGCGCTCCCTCCTCGTCGTCGCCGAGGTTGATCCGCCACCGCCGGGGCGGCAACCGTTGCTGCCCGGAGAGCACTGGGCCCAAGAGCAGCGCCCGGACTCCCTCCCCGTCAGGCTCGCTCAGTACGTCGTCGGCGTGTGCCCGCAGGGCGGGGACTGCGTTGGCGACCGCGTAGCCCAACTCGGTGGCCTCGATGAGCGAGTGGTCGTTCTCGGCATCTCCCACGCCGACGGTGTTGTGGTGCGAGATGCCCAGCTCGTTCAGCGCCTCGTCGATTCCCGTCCCTTTGGTGATCCCGGCCGGCAGCACCATAAGCTCGTTCCGGTTCCGGATGAGCTCGCACTCCAACTCGAGGCGGCGGACCTCCGCCACGACCTGGAGCTCGTATGACGCGGAGCAGGCGAGCAGTACCTCACCCCGCCGGCAGGCCACCCCTTTGGCTGCCAATGCCTCGCTCAGCGCGAAGGCGACCGGGGGGCTGAGCGACCGGTGCCAGAGGCCGCAGACCAGCACCGCACCGTTTTCAGCCACCACCGCGTCGACGTGGCGCTCGACGCCGGGGAAGACCTCGAGCAGCTCGGCGTAGATCCGGCCGGTGACCAGCACAATCTTGAGCCCGCGGTCCCGCGCCGTGTCCAGCGCGGCGAGGACCCGCGTGCTGACGGAGCCTTCGGCCAGGGTCCCGTCGTAGTCCAGCGCCACGGCCCGGAAATACCCGGGCGGCCCGCCTCCCGAGTTACCCATCATGTCCCTCCGAGGAGGGCTCGGGCTGGCGAGACGGCTTCGTCGGGACGACGGTGACCGGGCATGGAGCGTGGTGCAGGACGGCCTGGCTGACCGAGCCCAGGAGCACCCCCGAGAACTCGCCTAACCCGCGGCTGCCGACCACCAGGAGTTCTGCCGATTCCGCGGCACTCAGCAGCGCCCGCACCGGGTGGTCCTGGATTGCCAGCTCCTCGACGTCTATTCCCTCTTCATGAACAAACCGGCGAGCGGTCGCCAGGATGTCGTTGGCGTCCTGCTCCAGGAACGACCAATCGACGACGGGGCCGACCATGTCGGCGAGACCCGAGATGGCGGGAACGTGCCAGGCGTGCACGAGGACGAGTGCGTCACCTCGCAGCTTCGCCTCGTGGGCCGCCCACTCGACGGCGCTGAACGACTCTGAGGAACCGTCGACGCCCGCCACGATCTTGCCCATAATCGATCTCCTCTCGGCTCGCTTCCGAGGACATCGTCGGCCTGGGAGGGGTGCCACCACCACGGCCGTTAGGCCCCGTTTCGGCGGGCCGGACGTCAGGTGGCAGGGATGTGCCGGGTGGCGGGGACAGCGTCGGTCAGTCGTCGATTGGCAAGGCGTGGTCGTCCTTGCCAACCAGCAGTGCGAGGTCATGCCCGGTTGGGCGCCGCCCGGGCCTGCCAGCTCGGCGATCGAGCTCGTCCGCTGTGCCGACGTCGCCGCCGAGTCCTGGCGCGGCCGACGGCAGGGACGGTGAGAGCCCGTTCGGACTCGCGGTGGCGGGCCGAGCGGCCCTGACCGAGGCCCGGTATCCCGGCGCATGCTTCAGGAGGTGGAGTTCAACAGTGGCAGGCAAGGGAAAGGGACCGCGATGGACACGACGAACACGGACTCGACGGTGGCCCGGCGGCCCTCGGGCCCGGAAGTGCTCGACTGGAGCGATTCCCACGACGAGAGGCTGTGGTGGCGCCTGCACACGGCGCCGGACACCGCGATCGCGCCCCCGAACCGCCGGCCGCGGGTGCTGCTGGAAATGCCCGGTATCGCGTTGCCGTCGGTCGCGGCGGCGGCCCTGAGTGAACAGGGCTACGACGTCACCGTCTGCGCTGGGCCGGCGACGGCTCCGTACGGGTGCCCGCTTACCCGCGGGCTGCGCTGCCCGATAGCCGACCAGGCCGATGTGATCGTCCACGATCTGGGCCTGACGACGCCCGACGGGCGGGCAGTGTGGCAGGCGCACGACGAGATCCAGGCGGCTACACCGCGGGTCCTGGTGCTGGGCGTGGGGGACCGGGCGCCGCGGCAACGGCCCGGTCTCCAGGTCATTACCTGCCCGCTCACCAAGAAGGCGCTGATCGAGGCTGTCGAGCATGCGCTGGCCGGACGGGGTGGTCCCGTCCCCACGCAGGTCTCCACGTCCACGCCCCGGCATAGTCCCCACGCGCAGCCCTCGGCATAGGCTGGGTGACCAGTCCCGAGTAAGGAAGGTGAACAGATCATGGCGCTCGACTCCTACGGTTTTACCAAAGTGCTCGCCCGCGAGGAATGTCTGGCCCTGCTCCGTGGGCACGGATTCCTTGCGCGCATCGCCTTTGCGGACGAAGCCGGCCCCCAGATCCGTCCGGTCAACTACGTGGCCGATCCCGAGCGAGAGGTGGTTGTGTTCTGCACGGCGGCCACATCGACGCTGGGCCGGTTGGCCGAGGGCACCCGGGTCGTGGTCGAGGTCGACGAGACCCGGCCGCTGTACAACGCCGGTTGGAGCGTGATCGTCCAGGGCCCCCTGCGCCGGGTCGAGGACCCCACTGAGGTACGCCGGCTCGCCGGTGGGCCTCTCCGCTCATGGGCCGAGCCGAGTAGCCCGGTGTGGGTCGAGGTCCCGATCGAGGAGATCACCGGCCGGCGGATCCCGGAGACCTAAAAAGGGCGCAATGGGGCGGCTCGCGGGGTCGGTGCCAGCGACCTTTGCAGCGTCACCCACATCTTGCGTGGGCAGGGCTTCAAACCTCCCGATCCCCACTTCCCTAATCCCTTCGGAACCCGGCGGCCCTGCGCCGGCCTCGCCGCACCAGCCGGCCGACGTCGATCTGGGTGAGCCCGGCGACCGCCAGCAGCAGCCCGACCTGCACGGCGACGCCCCACCACCCCGTGATCGAGCTGGCCACCGCGTCGCCGAGGGGTGTACCGCGCAGTGCGGAGGCTCCGCCCACGTACACCGAGTAGCTGACCAACCGCCCGGCAAAGAACACGCCCAGCACCGGTCCCAGCCGCACATCCATGAGGCCGGCGGCCTCGAACAGCTGGGCCGAGGGGACCGGGGACAGGGCGAAGAGCAGCAAGCCCAGCACCGACCGGCGTTTGCTCGCGGTCAGGAAGGAACTCGCTGCCTCCAGGTTCTGCAGACGTTTCCCGCCGAGATGGGAGCGAAGGCGCCGGGTGGCGAGGGCCAGCACCAGCCGTCCCGAAGCGGCACCGGCGGCCCCGCCCACCACCAGCACCACTGGGTTCAAGTGGCCGGTCAGGCCGTAGGTGGCGAGGACGGTCCAGGTGGGCGGCCCGAAGGCCGGCAGCAGGTTGACCCCGAATACCACGCTCACCATCACGAGGTAGGCCATCACTGAGCCCTTGCGACGCGCCGGTGCCCAGCTCTCGCCACCACACCAGGAGGCTGCATATCCGGTGGGGGCTCGGTGGTGTGGCCGTCACCGCGCGGACGGCCGGCGCTCATCGGTAGCTGGCTCCGGTGATACGGGCGCGGAAGAATTCGCCCTCGGCCCATTGGTCGGTGCCGGGGAAGTAGCCGGCATGCATGACCGTCGGGATCGTGATGCCTTCGAAGGTCGCCTCCTGGCTGAGCACTCCACCGAAGAGATGGAAGTTCCATTGCTCCCCCAGCGGGTTGGACCAACGGGTAGCTATCACTGATTGCAATCGACCGGCGGCGTCAACCTCCAACCGCAGGCGCTGCTCCTCCCCGCCGAACCGCAAAACGGCGACGGTGACACCGGGTCGCCCGGGGTCGTAGTGCCAGTCCACGGCGGGCGAGGCAAAGGTGGTCGGGACGAACACGGCGTCGAGCGCCAAGCGGCAGGCGGCGCTCCTGCTGACATCGCACCTGACGCCGACACCAGTGGGAGGCGCTCGAAAAGCCGCCAGCGCATCTCGCCGGACTGCCCGGTGTACCGGTCAAATCCAGTGATCGAGATGGGCCCGATCCTGGCCCTGGCGGCCCAGACGTAGCCCTCGGCGGGGTCCTCCGCCTGGACTGCCGAGAACGGGATCCAACGCTTCAGGCGGATGTGGCCCTCCATCGCCAGGACCACCGCCCGAGCCAGCGGAGCGCCCGGGGCGATCGCGTGGGTGAGCCAGCGCCGAGCCGGCTCCGGCAGGGAGTTCAGTGACGCTGGATCGAACGCCGGGCGGGGCGGGCGGGTGCGCGCCAGCTCCCGCCAGGTTGCCAGCACCGGGGCGCCCGCCCGCCCGGCCAGCTCGGTAGGACCGTCCGCGAGCAGCGCAGGCGGGAACGCGGGGGCGGTCGCGCCGCCCCCGAAGCCAGGATCGGCCACGCCTGTGCGCGAGTGCGGTGCTCCTTTCATGTGATCAGGTTGCGCCGGGCAGCCAGGTCCGGGTAGGGCCGGGTGGCCCGGGAGCCCAGGGCCGTTGGGGGCCGGGTCAGGGACACCCGAGGAGCGTGAGGACGCCCTCGGCCGTCGACTCCGGGCTGGCCGTGGTGTCGACCGTGATGGCACTGCGCCACGGATCGCTGTCGGCCGCCAGGTGCTCGGCAATCTCGGGTGTCGCCTCGGAAAGATCGTGCCCGCTGAGGGACCGCTCGGCGACGCGCCGGGCTACAAGCTCCGGCGGGGCCACGCACCGCAGTTCGACCAGTTCGCTCGAGGTCTCGGTAGCGACTCGGGCCGCGGCGTCCCGGTGCGTCTGCCGGCGCCAGCTCGCATCGAGGATGACCGACTCGCCCATCACCGCGGCCCGCCTGGCGCGTTCACCCAGCTCGGCGTAGACGCTGTCGACCGCCGCCGGCGCGTAACGCGCTTCGCCGTAGCCGGTCGGCACCGGCGGGCCCAGGAGTTCCCGGCGCACCGCATCGCTACGGAGGATGGTCCACCCGGAGCGCCGGCCGAGCGCTTCGGAGAGCGCCGACTTGCCGACCCCCGGCGCCCCGCCCACGAGGACGACGCGCACCTGCGCCTGGTGCAGATGACCTTCGCAGAGGTCCAGCAGCCGCCGTGCCTCGCCGGCCCCGCCGAGCCCTTGGCCCGCTCGGATCGCGGCGACTTTGGCCCGGACCTGCGCCCGGTAGGCGATGTACAGCTGCTGGAGCGACTCCGGCAGCGCATCCTGTGCAGCCTCGCAGTAGGCGGAGAGAAAGGCTTGGGCGAGTGCCGGCGCCCCGAGCCGCTCGAGGTCCATGGCCAGGAACGCCACATCCTCCACCACGTCGGCGTAACGCAGGTGGTCGTCGAATTCCAGGCAGTCGATGATCCTAGGGCCGTCGTCGAGGCAGAAGATGTCATCGGCAAGCAGGTCACCGTGGCCGTCGCGCACCTTTCCCACGGCGATGCGGGCGGCAAAGAGCGGTGTGCGCCCGGCGATATAGCGGGCTGCCAGGGCGTCGATGCGGGCCACCCTGGCGTGATCCAGCAATTCCGGCGACAGGGACTGCATCTCCTTCGTGTTTGCATGCCAGCGGCCGAGTACGGCCGTTGCGTCGCCGTGGCGGGCAATCTCCTCCGACGTGGGAGCCTCCGCGTGGAAACGGGCGACGCAGGCGGCAATGCGTTCGAGGTCCCCGCTGACGTCGATACCGCCCGTAACCCGAGTCGAGAGGCGCGTCTCGGCAGGCAAGCGGCGCATCACGACGAGGTGCTCGCAGACGGCACCCTCGGGTCCGAGGAGGGTCGCCACCCCCAGATATACGTCGGGCGCCAGCCGGCGGTTGAGCTCCACCTCCCGCTCGCAGGCCAGCCGGCGCGCCGTCTCCGAGGAGAAGTCGACGAATCCGGTGACGATCGGCTTCTTCAGCTTGTACACCCGGTCGTCGACGAAGAATAGCCGGGAGATGTGCGTCTCGGCGACGTCCAAGGGGGAGCTGATGGCGACCTCACCGCCTTTCGGGTGGACGGCAGGCCTCTGCGCAGCTTGTCCGCGTGCGGCCACCCGGTGCGCCCGCCTAATCCTCGCCGGAAGGGGAGCGGCGGCGCCCGACAAGGGTTGCCGGGGTGTGGTTCACCATCGCCTCGCTGACCGATCCCATCAGCGCCCGGCGGATCGGGCCCAGCCCTCGCGATCCCACCACCACCAGGTCGAAATGGCCGTACTCAGTCTCCCTGAGAAGGCTGGACTTCACTGGCCCGAACAGGGCCTGGACATCCGTCCGGAAGCCTTCTGCCCGCAGCTGCTCGGCCGTGCGGCTGGCGATGGTCTCGGTTTGCGCTCGCTCCGCGCCGATGAGCTCTTCAAACGCGTCTGGTGTAAGCGCCGACCCCACGTAGGGAGCGACCAGGCCAGAATCGACCGCGGCCGCCCAGGTCGGCGGCATGACCGATGCGCTCACGACTTCCAACGAACACCTCGCTGGGTCAAGGAGCGTCGGGACCATGGAGGCGGCAGCGAGGGCTCCCGGGGATCCGTCCGTCGCCACGAGCACGTGAAGGTGTTCCAGCGATGGAGGTGCCCTGTGCACGAGCAGGACCGGGGTCGGGGCTTCCTGGAGCACGTAGGAGCCTGTGCTGCCGAGCAGCCTTGTGCCGAGCCACCGGTGCGTCCCGTAGCCCAACACGGCGAGACCGACGTCTTCCCGTTCCAGCTCACGGAGCACCTCGGTGCCCGGATGCCCGTTCCCGGTGCGCGCCGTCGTACGGAAGCCGCTTCTGGCGAGACGATCGCTGACCGCAGCGGCAGTCTTCTCTGCCCGCTCCAGGTCTCGGGCCACCGCCTCCTTGAGGTAGTCCGGCGGCCACCCGTGTGAGCTGCCGCCAAGGGCGGCAACCGACAACACCGTGACGGAAACCTCGTCCCTCCGAGCACCTGCGATCAGCAGCGAAGCCGCCGCATTGGCTTCGGCCGAGCCCTCGGATGCGAGTACCAGTCGCACGGTCCCTACTCCCAGCCGGCTTGATTTGGAGAGTCAGGCGGCAAGCACGGGCGCGGAGAAACTGAGCCCACGACCCGTACGCCGCCTTCGTACACCGCCCACCGCACTGCGGTCAGCGAGCCCACGGAGCCGTCCACGCCGGCACCGATCCTGCCCATCGCTTTCCCTTTCGTGCTCACCTGACCATGCTGGAGCTTGGCCGCCGCCGTCACCACATCCATTCGGCCTTCGTTGCCGGGTCCACTCGGCCCAGGTGGTGCGGCGACTCCGTGGATCGGGTTCGTAGCCTTGCTGACCTGTCCGGAGAGGGCCATCCGGCCCTGGCCCTGTCCTGGACTTCGAGTGATCGTGGGATGAGGAATGGCGAAGGGAGGAACCGTGAACCTTGCACCCGGGAGATCAACCCGCGTCTCGGGGCGGGGACTGTGCCGAGGCCTTGCTGCGGGCCACGTAGGAAGCCGCCTCGGACCGGCGGTGGACCTCCAGCTTGCTCAGGATGCTGGAGACGTAGTTCTTCACGGTCTTGTCGGAGAGGTGGATCTTCTCG
>DAIQBQ010000128.1:0-8573 GCA_036781065.1 Actinomycetota bacterium | reverse complement strand
AGAAAGTCGAGCTGGGCGGGCGGGCGGTCGGCCTGGCCGAGGTGAGCGTCGCCCGGCCGGGCCAGCGTTTCGCCTTCGTCATGGACACCGCCGCCTGCGAGGCCGCGGAGGCCCTGGCCGAGCGGACCGACCTGCTCGTCACCGAGTCGACCTTCCTCAGCGCCGAGCAGGAGCTGGCGACCGCCTGGGGCCATCTGACGGCGGCGGACGCCGCCCGGATCGCCGCCGGGTCGGGGGCGCGGCGGCTGGTGCTGACCCATTTCTCCCAGCGTCACCCGGACACCGCGGCGTACCTGGAGGAAGCCGCCCCGATCTTCCCGGAGACCGTAGTCGCCGCCGACCTGATGACCATCCCGGTGCCATCCCGGCGGGGTTGAGTCGGGGCCGGACCCGTTTTCCGCGGTGACGTCTCGCCGGGATCCCGGAATTCACCGCGGACATTGCCCTGGGTCCGCTACTTCCGCAGGACCACGCTCAGCACAATGATAATCGCCACGATCGCGATGAAACCTCCGGCGATCATGGCGACGAAGCCCCAGAACGCCCCCTTCGACTGCGGGGCAGGCAGCTTCCCGATCGGCTTCTCCGGCGAGAGGTCCCGCTCGGTGACCGGGACCCGGCCGGCCACCCCCGACCTGGGCATCGGCGGCGGGAGCGCCCGTTGGGCCGGCCGGGAACCACCGCCCCGGACGCCGCCAACAGGGGAGGCCGTGGCCGGCCGCGGCGACCCCGCCGCGGGCCGGGAGTGCGGGCCGCTCTGGGCGGCGGCCACCGCCGGGGGCCCAGGAGCGACCGGCTGGCTGGCCGCCGGAGGCGTCCCGAGGCTCAACGGGGACCCGAGCCCCGCCGCCGTCCGGGCGGCCGGCGGCAGCGGGGCAGCGGGCGCGGAGGGGGAGGGGGAGGGCGACGGGGAGGGCGCAGCGCCGCCACGGGGCAGCGTGCGTAGGTCGGCGAGGAGTTCGCCGGCGGTCTGGTAGCGGTTCTCGGGGTAGCGCCGCATGGCGGTGAGGACGACGGCCTCCAGTTCGGGCGAGACCTCGGAGCGCTGCTCGCGGATCGGCTTCGGGTTGCGCTGGAGGTGGCCGGCCATGACTGCCAGGTAGTTGTCCCCCTCGAACGGCACGTGCCCAGTGAGTAATTCGTACATGATGATGCCCCAGGCGTAGATATCGCTGCGCTGATCGCCGCGCTCGCCCTGGATCTGCTCCGGGCTCATGTAGTCCGGGGTCCCGAGCGCCTCGGTCAGGTGCCGCCAGGTCAGCCGCCGTGCCCCTTCGAGCAGGGCGGTCCCGAAGTCGATGATTTTGAGCCGGAGGTCGTTGCCAACGATGACGTTCTCGGGCTTCAGGTCCCGGTGCACGATCTTGTGCGAGTGCAGGTAGGCCAGCGCCTCGGCGAGTTCGATGCCCCAGCCCACTGCCTGGCCGATCGGTACCTTCCCCTGGTGCGCCCGCAGCCACTTGCGCAGCGTTTCCCCCTCGATGTACTCCAGCGCCAGGTACGGCTCGGTACGGCTCTTCCCGGGGTCGATGCCCCGCTGCACCCCGGGGTGGTTGAGGCCGTTGGCGATCTCGCTCTCGCGCACGAACCGCTGGTGGATGGCCGGGTCGGCGAACAGGAGTGGGTTCGGGCTCTTCAGCAGCACCAGCTGGCCGCTGCGGGTGTCCCGGGCCTTGTAGGTCTCGGCGTAGGCCCCCTCGCCGAGCGGCTCGATAATCTCGAAGTGATCCAGCTGGTCGCCGGCTTTCATGCGCATGATACAGGTGACTCTACCGTCGCCCCGCGCTGCGACGCCGGACTCAGTGGAACGCGTTGAGGATGGCTACCGCGGTGTCGCCCTGCGAAAGAGGGATCTCCACCTGGACCACCTTCGCCCCCCGGGGGTAGGGCGAGACCAGCGCCAGGCCGGTGATCTGGATGCCCTGCGGGGCGGTGCAGACGTAGCGGAATCCGACGTTGGCCTCGGGGATCAGCTGGATCATGTAGGCACAGGTCGGGAACTCGAACTCGATCGCAGTCTCGATGTAGGTGTCGTCGACGGTGTGGTCCGGGTTGTAGATCCCCGGAGAGCTCTCCTTCATGTAGTCGACCTGGCCGACGCCGGAGGGGTTGGTCACCGTCTCGGTCTGCACCTGCCTGGAGGGCAACGTGATCAACGGCCCAGGGATCCAGCCCGCCGGGTAGGCGAACCCGTTCGGGTTTTCCACCAACCCCGGGGGCAGCGCCTGGGTGGGCGACGCCGCCGGTGCCGCCGAGTGAACGGGCGATGCCGGGTGGGACGGAACGGCAGCGGGCGACGTCGCCTGCCCGGTCGGGGCAACCGATGGGGCCACGGTGCCCGGCGGAGGCGATAGGGGAGCGGGTTTCGTCGCCGACGGGTGCGGCGTCGGACTTTTGACCGCCCTGGGGGCTGGCGAGGACCCGAGGGCGGTCACCGCCAGGATGGCCCCGCCGACCACGACCACCGCGGCAAGGACGATCAGCGCAGGTTTCCAGGGAATGTTCACTGGGGCACAAGCCTACTTTTCTTTCGCTGGGGGTCTTTCTCCTGGGGGTCTTTCTCCTGGGGGTCTTTCTCCTGGGGGTCTTCTCTGGGGGTCGCCGGCCGACGGTTAAGATTGCCCGGTGAGCCCTCCACCCAAGCGCAAGCGCCCGTCCACCCCGTCGCCGGGGCCATCGGGGAAGGGCCGGCCGGGGCGGGCCAACGGGAAGCGCCCCGAGGATCAGGGGCCTCCGGTCGTGGGCAAGCGGCCATCCAACCCGGGCTTACTGGCCGCCATCGCGGTCATGTGGTTCGTCGCTGCGATCGCCGCCGTGTTCATCATTCACGCCGCCTGGAAGCCGATCCCGGTCATCGTCTTCGCCGGTATCGGCTTCCTGTACCTGCGCGGCGCGGCGGGCGCCTACTCCCGCCGGGAGCCCCCGGGCGAGGGCAAGTAGAGGGCAAGTAGGAGGAGCCGGCGGGCGGGGCGCGCTTGAGGGAAGCTGTGGACGACATGTGGGCGTGCATGGAGGACCCCGGCCGGTTCGGACCTACCCCGCGAACCCCCCCGCCCCCCGGGCCAATTTGCGGGAGACTGTGCGCTGCCGCGTGACACAATTGTGGGATAGACAAACAAGGGGAGCGTCCGATGAGCCTGACCAAACGGTTTTCCACCATCCTGAAGGCCAAGGCCAGCAAAGCGCTGGACAAGGCCGAGGATCCCCGGGAGACGCTCGACTACTCCTACCAGAAGATGCTGGAGCAGCTGACCCAGGTGCGGCGGGGAGTAGCCGACGTCGCCACCTCACGCAAGCGGCTCGAGCTTCAGGCGACGCAGCTCCAGCAGCAGGGGGCGAAGCTCGAGGACCAGGCCAAGCAGGCACTGGCCGCCAACCGGGAGGACCTGGCCCGGGAGGCGCTCTCCCGCCGGGGTTCGATCGTCCAGCAGCTCAACGACCTGAAGGCCCAGCACGACCAGCTCGACGCCCAGGAGCAGCAGCTGACCCTGGCCTCGCAGCGCCTCCAGGCCAAGGTCGAGAGTTTCCGGACCCAGAAGGAGACGATCAAGGCCACCTACACCGCCGCCCAGGCCTCGTCCAAGGTCAACGAGGCGGTCGCCGGGATCTCCGAGGATATGGGCGACGTCGGTATGGCGATCCAGCGGGCGCAGGACAAGACGGCGCAGATGCAGGCCCGGGCGGGAGCGCTCGACGAGCTGATGGCCTCCGGCGCCCTCGACGACTTCTCCAGCTCCAGCGACCACATTCAGGCCGAGCTGGACAAGGCGCAGATCTCTACCGGCGTCGACGACGACCTGGCCCGCCTGAAGGCGGAACTGGGCCAGGGCTCGGCCCCGAAGGAGATCGCGGCCCCGGCAGCGCCACCGGCCGACGCAGCGCCCAGCCCCGGGGGTGCCCCGTGATCATCCGGATCCTCGGCGATGGCCAGTACGACATGCCCGACTCGCACTCCGAAGCGTTTGATGTCCTGGACGAAGCCCTGGTGCGCCACGTCGAGGCCGGGGACGACAAGGCGTACCATGACGACCTGGCCGCCCTCATCGACCTGGTGCGCTCCAAGGGCGCCGAGCTTCCCTACGAGGAGTTCAGCCCGTCGGATCTGGTCCTGCCGGACCCGCTGTTGACGGTCGAGGAGGTACGGGCACTCCTCGCCGAGGAGGGTCAGCTGTCGTCATGATGCCCCAACGCGGTTACCCCAAGGACCCCGGCCTGCAGGCGCGGATGGTCCTGACCATGTTCCTGCTCGGCCTGCTCTACGTCGTCGTCGTCGGCGCGGTCATCGCCTTCGCGCCGGCCAAGTACATCCCCATCGTCATCCTCATCGCCGCTGCCGTGCTGTTCTGCCAGTACTACTTCTCGGACAAGATCGCCCTGTTCTCGATGCACGCCCAGGTCGTGACCCCGCAGCAGGCGCCCGAGCTGCATGCGATCGTCGACCGGCTGTGCGCGCTGGCCGACATGCCCAAGCCGCGGGTGGCCATCGCCAACACCGACATCCCCAACGCCTTCGCCACCGGGCGCAGCCCGAAGTCGGCGGTCGTGTGCGCCACCACCGGGATCATGCGCCGGCTCGACTCCCGCGAGCTGGAGGCGGTGCTCAGCCACGAGCTTTCCCACGTCGCCCACCGCGACGTGGCGGTGATGACGATCGCCAGCTTCCTCGGCATGCTCGCCGGGTTGATCACCCGGGTCACGCTGTACAGCGGGATGATGGGCGGCGGGATTGGCGGCGGCCGGGGCCGCGGCGGCCAGGGCCAGGACAATGCGGCCATGGTGGAGTTGGCGATCCTGCTGGTGTCGGTGATCGTGTACCTGATCAGCTTCCTGCTCACCCGGGCACTCAGCCGCTACCGGGAGCTGTCCGCCGACCGCTCCGGGGCATTGCTGATCGGCGCCCCGTCGGTGCTGGCCTCGGCGCTCACCAAGGTGACCGGGGTGATGGCCCAGATCCCGAGCCGCGACCTGCGCAGCGCCGAGGCGTTCAACGCCTTCTTCTTCGCACCGGCCCTCGCCAACGGGTTCAGCATCTCGTCGCTGTTCGCGACCCACCCGTCGCTCGAGGTCCGGCTGGCGCAGCTGTCCCGGCTCGAGGCCCAGATGCGGGCGCAGGGCTAGCAAGGGCTCGGCGGATGGGCTTCCTCGACGCGATCCTCGGCCGTTCCAAGCCGGTCGCGGCCAACCTGGACGCGCTGTTCGCCCTGCCCAGCGGCGCGGTCACGTTGGAGACCGAGGGAGGCTGGGTGCCCACCGGTCAGGCGGGCGTGTGCTTCAAGCCGGTCGTCGAGTCGTCGTTCGACCAGATGAAGTCCGAGGTCAGCCAGATCCTCACGATGATGAAGAGCGAGCGCACGCTCGAAGTCAAGGAGGTCGACGACAACCTCGGCTTTCACTGGGTGGTGATCACCGAGCCCGACATCGAGGGGCTGGTGTCCAACGTGCACGTCGTCAACTCCGGCCTGCAGGAGGCCGGGTTCAGCCCGCAGCTACTGTGCAGTGTGTTCGGGTTCAAGACCGGGCCCGACCATCCGGCCCACCCGAACATCTACCTGATCTACCTGTTCAAACGGGGCACCTTCTACCCGTTCGCCCCGCTCCCCGGCCAGCAGCGGGACAACGCGCTGGAACTGCACCTGAAAGGCCTCATCGGCAAGGACATGAAGGTCGAAGAGGACCTGACCCGGTGGTTCCCGGTATGGGGGGTACCGGTCAACTAGGTCAACTACTGTTCTTTGTATGGTGGGAGTCGTATACGATCCCTCACGTTACAAAGAAGAACTCTAGTGGCCGCAGCCGGGGTGTCCGCAGCCGCACTCGTGGGGCTGGTGGCCCTCATGGCTGCCGTGACGCTCGCAGTACTCCGAGCAGTAGGTCTCGTTTTCGCCGACTTTGCAGTTGCAGCTGTCGTGCCCGCAGGTCTTGTCCGCCATCGGTTCCTCCTCGTCTGACCCCCAACGTGAGTCTACCCAGCAGGCCGGGTAACACCTCCGTGATAGGTTCGAAGCAAGGACAGGCGCCAAAGGAGGGCACGTTGGAAGGCATGGTGGAAGCCACTCGGGAGAACTTCCGGTCACTGGTCGCCCAGGGGTTGGTCCTGGTTGACGTGTGGGGCCCTGACTGCAAGCCCTGCCTGGCGCTGCTGCCCCACGTCGCCCGTATGGTGGAGGAGCGGCCCGAGCTGTCCTGCGTGAAGCTGGAGGCCCCGAAGGCCCGCCGGCTGTGCATCGAGATGCAGGTCCACGGCCTGCCCACCTTCCTGCTGTTCCGCGACGGGGCCGAGCTGTCCCGGCTGTCGAAATCTACCCTGTCGCCCGGAGAGCTGGAGATCTGGCTGGACGAGGCCATCGCCGGGGCAGGGGACAAAGCACCCGCCTAAGATCTGACGTCCCGGTCTTCGGCAGGCGTAGGCTTGCCCGATGGCCGAACCTGCGCCGATGGGAGGGGGTGCCGCGCCCGCTCGCCGGCGCAAGTCGCCGATCCTCCCCAGCCTCCAGGGGTACCAGTCCGCCTGGCTGACCCCGGACGTCGTCGCCGGTCTCACCTTGCTGGCGATCGCGATCCCCGAGCAGATGGCCACCGCCAAACTGGCCAACATGCCGGCGTCGACCGGCCTCTACGCCTTCATAGCCGGATCGCTGCTGATCGCCTTCCTGGGCGCCAGCCGGCAGCTTTCCACCGGAGCCGACTCGACGATCGCCCCGGTGATCGCCAGCGGGGTGGTCGTGGTGGCGGCGATCGGGACCACGCAGTACCAGCACCTTGTCTCGTTCCTGGCCCTCGTCGTCGGGGTCCTGATCCTGGTCGTCGGCCTGCTGCGGCTGGGCTGGATCGCCGACTTCATCTCGACCCCGGTGGTGACCGGCATCCTGGCCGGCATCGGGATCGAGATCCTGGTTCGCCAGATCCCCTCGGTGCTGGGCCTGCCCGGCGGGGGCACCAGCACCGTCGACCGGGTCGACAAGATCGCCCACCAGATCTCGGGCACCAACGGCTGGACGGCAGCGGTCGCCGCCGTGGTGCTCGTGATCATCGTCGTCGGGGAGAAGATCGATCGGCGGATCCCCGGGGCGATGATCGGGCTCATCGTCTCGTTGGCTGCTGTCCACCTGTTCGGGCTGAAGGGCCACGGGGTCAGAGTGCTCGGGACAATCCCGAAGGGGCTGCCCTCGCTCGGCCTGCCAGCGGTGACCGCCCAGGACGCCGTCAAGCTGGCCGCCACGGCGGCCACCGTGGCCTTCGTTTGCATCATACAGACTGCCGCCACCGTGCGATCGCTCCCTGCCGACGGCCCCCCAAGTGAGCTGCTCGACCGCGACCTGATCGGCCTCGGGGCGGGGAACCTGCTCGCCGGGCTGGTCGGTTCGTTCCCGATCGACGCCAGCCCGCCGCGCAGCGCCGTGGTGGCCTCGTCCGGAGGCAAGTCGCAGGTCGCCAGCTTGGTGGCCGCCGCAGGGGTGGTGGTGGTCCTGGCGCTGCTGACCGGGATGCTCTCCGACCTGCCCCAGGCCACCTTGGGGGCGATCCTGGTATTCGTCGCCACCCGGTTGTTCCACGTCAAGGACCTGCGGGCGATCCGGCACTTCGACCGGGCGGAGTACCTGCTGGCCTGGATCACGATCCTTGCGGTGGCCTTCTTCGGGATCGAGACCGGGGTACTGGTGGCACTGGTGCTCTCGATAGCTCAGCGGACCCAGCTGGCGGCCCGGCCCAAGGACGAGGTGATGGGGCGGGACCCGGGCACCGACCACTGGGTGCCAGCCGGGCTGGCGGAACCGACCGAGCAGGTGCCCGGCGTTCTGGTCTACCTGTTGCTGGCGCCGGTGTGGTTCGGGAACGCCGAACACGTCAGCGACCGGATCAAGCGGTTGCTCAACCGGCAGGCCGAGCCGGTCAAGGTGCTGGTCCTCGACTGCGCCGGCGTCTCCGACATCGACTTCACCGGTAGCCAAGCGCTGCACGCGCTGTTCCAGGAGTTGAGCGGGAAGGGAACCGTCATCGCCATTGCCCGGGCCTCCGGCCTGGTGCCGTCGAACCTGAAGCGCAGCGCACTGCTGAGCGACATCGGCCCCGAGCACATCTTCGACAACGTCGACGAGGCGGTCCGCACCCTCACCCAGGCCCCTCCGGCGGCAGGTCCACTGCCCTAGATCTCGCCCGGTATGCTGAGCGGGATGGTTTGCCTGGTCCCTGCAGCGAGCGCTGCAAACGGTTGGTGGTGGCCGTAGCGAGCGGCCTTGTTGACCCACGCCCGAGAACAGGGCCGCCCCGGATTCCCCAGGGCGGCCCTTCTTCTTTTCTTCGAACGTCTTTGCGAGCCGGGAGCCACCGATGACCGATGACCTGATCGACAAGGAGGCGCAGCCGGAGCACGCCTCCGGCGCCGAGCCTGGGGAGAACGAGGACGGCTACCTGCCGCCGAACATGGACTACCTCGTCGCTGCCGGGGCCGCCACCGCTGGGGCCACCGTTGGCGCGCGATCCTAGATTCTTTTTGTGAGCAAAAACCGCGCATATGTGAACGTTTTTACTCACAAAAGCGTAGCGAGGGGTGCCACCTGGATCCGGCAGTCCCT
>DAIQBQ010000127.1:0-8591 GCA_036781065.1 Actinomycetota bacterium | reverse complement strand
AGAAACGGACCGCCCCGTACATGCCGTCGTGGTCGGTGAGGGCGAGGGCCTCCATCCCGTACTCGGCTGCCCGCTGGGCGAGGTCGTCCACCCGGGCCGCCCCCTCCCGGAGCGAGTAGTGGGAGTGGACGTGGAGGTGGGCGAAGCTACTCCCTAGTCCCACACCCGGGCCAGCCGCCAGGCCTCCAGCAGCCGGTCGAACGCCAGGTCGTAGACTCCCCCCTCGGCCTCAACCCGGAACCACTCATGGTCCCGGGCGCGGGCCGGGTCCCACCACTCGCCGGCCTCCCTCCAGTACTTGAGCAGCCCGGCGACGACGTAGCGCCGGCCCCTCCAGCAGAACGCCGAGGGCTGTGCCATCCCGGGCCGGGGCTCGGCCCAGTCGACCTCGATCCGGTCGTTGTAGCGCTTCGTCAACGGCCTCTCCTCGAACATGTGTTCCCATCCCAGGGGGATGAGCACCGTACACCTGTTCGAGACTGGTCGTCAAGACGGGGAAAAAGCCCAGGCTGGTTGCTGGTTGGCGAGGGTAGGTGCCTGTTTTTGCCCGGTATCCGGGCAAAAATCACATCAAGCAGGTTCTAGAAGAACCCCAGGGCGCTCTTGGCGAACTCGGACATCTTCTCTGGCCCCCACGGGGGCTGGAGGGTCATCTTCGCCTCCACCGAGGTGATCCCCTCCAGTGAGGCCACCGCGTCGGTGATCTCCTGCTGGAACAGCGGGCCGACCGGGCAGCCCATCGTCGTAAGCGTATAGGTGACCTCGGCCGCCCCCTCCTCGGAGACGGTGACGTCGTAGACGAGGCCCAGGTCGACGATGTTGATCCCGATCTCGGGGTCGCTCACGACCTTGAGCGCCTCGCGCACCTGCTCGGCGGTAGCCATACAGCCATCTTAGTGCCCGGGCAGGAAATAAATCGACAGGGCGACGATGGCGTAGGCGGCCACCAGCTGGGCCCCCTCCAGCCAGTCGGAACGGCCGTCCCGGGAAATCAGCGACACGATCGCCGTCGAGATCCCCACCGCGGCGATCTCGAACCCGGAGAAGAAGAAGTCGATCCGCTTGCCCACCGCTACCGAGAAGAAGATCAGCAACGGGGCGACGAACAGGGCGATCTGGGTCGACGAGCCGACGGCAACCTCGATCGCAACGTCGAGCTTGTCCGCCAGGGCGAAGCGGATGGCGCTGGCATGCTCGGCGGCGTTGCCGACGACCGGCACGAGCACGAAGCCGACAAACGGCGTCGACAGCCCCAGGGTGGAGACGGCGGGCTGCAGCGAGCTGGCCAGGAAGTCGCTCAGCAGCGCCACCGCAACGGCGCTGCCGGCGAGCAGCGCGGTCGCCTCCGCCCGGGACCAGCGGGCAGTCGCCCCCTCGGCTCTCGGGATCCCGAGCAGGTCCCGGTGGGTCTTCAGCGAGAACAGCAGCGATGCCAGGTAGAGGGCGATCAGGATCCCGGCCACCCCGAGCGACACGGTCTCGCCGGAGTGGGCGGCGGCCCGGTGAGCGGCGTCCCGGAAGAGCACCGGCATGATCAGGCCGACTTCGGCCAGCGCCAGCGAGACCGTGTGGATGCTCGCCGCCTTGGCGCTGAATGTCTGCTCCGGGTGGCGCAGGCCGCCGATCAGCAAGGCGCCGCCGAGCACCAGGAGCAGGTTCCCGATGATGGCGCCGGTGATCGCCAGCTTGACCACCTCGACCTCCCCGGACAGCACCAGGAAGGCCGACACGATGAGTTCGGGCAGGTTGGCGAACGTGGCGTTCAGGAACCCGCCCACCTTCTGACCTAAATGTACCGAAAGGTCCTCGGTTGACCGCCCGATCAGCTCGGCCAAGGGGATGATCCCAACGATCGAGGCGACAAAGACGATCCACTGGATGCCGGCGGCCTTGCCGGCGAGCGCGGCGACCACGGCGGCCATCGCCCAGATAATCAGATCGTTCAGGTCCATTACTGGTTCGCAACCCTACCCGTCCGGGCAAGCATCCCAGCCATTCTTGGGCCCTGAGCGACGGGATACGTCATTTAAGGTCCGAGAATGGCGAAGACGGGTGCTATCGGGCGCTGCCGGCCACCCGGCCGCCCGGGTCAGCCGGCCGCCCGCAGCATCGCCGCCATCGCCGCCGCCACCTTGCCCGGATCCTCGGCCTCGGTCAGCGCCCGGACCACCGCCACCCGGCGCGCCCCGGCCCCGATGACGCCGGGCAGCGTCGCCAGGTCGATGCCCCCGACCGCGAAGAAGGGCAGGCCGGCCCGGTCGGCGGCGAACCGGACCAGTTCCAGCCCGACCGCTGGCCGCCCCGGCTTGGTCGGGGTGGCGTACACCGGCCCCACGCCGAGGTAGTCGGCCCCGCTGCCGGCCCCCGCACGCACCTCGGACTCCTGGTGGGTCGACCACCCGATCAGCGCCCCCGGGTGACCGGCCGAAGCCAGCTGGGCGCGGGCGGCGGCCACGGGCAGGTCGTCCTGGCCCAGATGGACCCCGTCGGCCCCCGCGGCGATCGCCAGGTCCACCCGGTCGTTGACGATGAACAGCGCCCCGAACTCGGTGGTGCGCCGCCGGACGACCTCGGCGAGGCGCAGCAGCGGCCGGGCCTCCAGCTCTTTGACCCGCAGCTGGACCGCGTCCACGCCACCTTCCAGCACCCGGGCCAGGAAGCCGTCCAGTGAGCCCCAGCGGACGGACCCGGGCGTCACCAGGTAGAGCCGCGCACTACCAATAAAAGGGGAGGCCGGGCCTTGCGGCCCGGCCTCCCGATGAATCCCAGCGCTCAGCGCTCGTACCCGAGGACTACCTGCTCCTCGAGGCGAGCAGCGCCTTGATGCCCTTCCCGCCGGCGGCCAGAGCTGCGAGGCCGATCAGCAGGGCGACTGCGTAGTACCGCCCGTCAAGTCCACCGGTGACGGGGAGGGCTGCGCCCACACCGCTCCCGATCTGCGGGACGTTGATCGCCTGGGTACCGGAGAGCGGTATCCCGACGGTCGCGGTGCCCTGGGCGTTACCGATGCCACACGATCCGGTGACCTGTGCACTTTCCGTGAGTTTCCCACCACCAGAGCTACTGCTGATGGTGACATTCACCGTTAAGGTCGTATCAGCCCCCGGAGCTAGCGACCCGATGTTGTTCCAGGTCAGGACGCCATTGCTGCTGGAGTTGGCGGCCGGCGACTCACCGGTGATGGTGAACCGGACACCGCTCGTTGCCGTGGTCGTGTCGACGACCTTGATGTCGCTCAGCGTGCAGTTGTACGGGTTCGACACCGTGATGGTGTAGTGGAAGCTGTCACCCGGGTTCACCTGCTGCTGGCTTGCGGTCTTGGTGACCGGGATCGGGCACTGGATGCCGCCACCCGGAACGGTCGCCGAGACCTCCATGTGACCAACCCGCAGGTCGGCGACATTGAGCCCGCCGATACCGACCGTGACCTGGACCAGGTCAACCGCCGCCGAGACCGTCGTGCCGTCGGCCGAGATCGTCGGTGCGCTGCCCGGCTGGCCACCGATCGCACGAGGCGGACCGGCGATGCTGATCGTAGCGATACCCGGCAGCGGGATGGACAGGCCTTGGCCGCCCAGCAGCTGCTGGAAGGTGATCGTGTCCACCGGGCCGGTGACCGTCGAGATGGTGATCAGCGGCTCGGTGCCGTTCAGGATCGCCTGCTGGTTGGGACCGGGCGCCGGGCCGAAGCCCACGTACGACTGCCCGGGAACGCCGGTGGCGACCGCCTGGAGCTCGATTGGCCCGGCGACCGTGATGGTCACCGCGTTGCCAATGACAACTGGAGCGTAGTTCGCAACAACCTGCGACATCAGGCCGGTGTTGTTGCCGACGACCTGACCCGACTTGTTGACCTGCGGGATCATGACCTCGCTCGAGGTCGTGTTGAGGACCCCGTTCGACCCAACCAGACCGGTCGGGTTGGTGCCCGCTGCGGTTCCCACCAGGCCGAGGTTGGTCGCCTGGCCGAAGCCGCTGCTGATCGGCTGGCCGAGGACGCAGCCGCCGGTGGCCCAGTTGGCCTGAGCCTTCCCCTCGAGCAGGGTTGCCTCGAGGACCGGGTCAACGTTCAGCGGGATGGAGTGGTCCACCACGCCGCTGTTCGGCGGGGCGGTTGCCGTCGCCAGTTGCGCAAGCAGGATCTGGTTCGTCAACGGAGCCGGCGGGACCAGGCCCACCTCGACACCGTCACCGCGGGCACCGGAGTTCTCCCCGGCGGCCGCTGCCTGGACCACCGGGCTGTCGGCCAGATCGGTGTCCAGGATGTTGTTGTTCAGGCCCTGCGAGTTCACCGCTGACCCGGAGAACGCCTCTTCGACATCGGCCAGGGTAGTGGTCCCGCTGGTAAGGGCACCTGCATGCACGTCAGATCCCGTCGCGAAACCGGAGTAGTTCGCCGAGGCGGCGGGAACCTGAGCCAGTGCGGGAGCAGTGCTGGTGAGGCCCACCAGGGCAAGCAAGGACACTCCCACCGTCCCAGCCAGGGTCTTAGCCCATCGCTTCCCTGCGGTACGTGCTACCTCCACGCCTCCTCCTTCCTTGTCGGTCGTCAATCCACCCTCCCTCTCCCGTCCGGACCTGTCTCCGGCGCTGTTCGGAGCCCGGTTTCCCGAAGCCTCTTTTTCCTGTCAAACGACACTTCAACCACGGGGGCCGGTGCCACCCCCTCACTAGTTCTCACTAGTCCTTCACCTAAATCTCAACGCAGAGCCACGTCAAACCCCATCACCCATCAGGAGCTTCGTCGGAAATTTGGTCGATCGCTTCGTCGATGTAGCCCCCGAAAACCTCAGTCCAGACACTCTGGACGGTACCAATGCTGCCTCCCCGGCCCCTGGGCCGGCCCCCTTCCTTCAACGGGGCGCCGCCGCACGACGGAAGGAGGCCCGGTTGGCTCGTCACCCTAGTGCGCGCCAGCGTTCATCGCAACATTTCTCGGCAAATCGGTTGTCCCGAACTCCGGTGCCGGGAGGCCGGTCAGCGGCCACCCGCCGGCAGCCGTCCAGCGGGCTGACCCCGGTGGCGATGAAACGGACCTTCCCGACAACAGCGAACGGCGAGGTGCCCTCCCGAGCGGTCCCCGGGCTGCACCCCGGGGACCGGGTGACTCCCCATTTCTGGTGATGGCCTGCTTCCTCCGGGGCGCCGCCGGACGGGGACCGGAAGGGCGCGGGATGCGCCTGGGGCGGCGACATCCGCCGGAATCCCGCCAGGATCGACCGGGCCGCCCGGTAGGTCCCGCGATTTCGCGGCCCTGACCAGAACCTGACCAGAAATTGTGCGCGCCTACCCGTGTGATTTCCGGGGGGCCCTCGTTAATCCAGAGTGAAAGGGGCTGGTTAAGGGCCCGCAAGATCTCGCCGATCACACAGGGGTCGGGCGACCGAAGGGAGGAGTCGCTAGGTGAAACGGTTGTTGGTGGTACCTATCGTCGTGATGTTCCTGATGACCGCGTTCATACCGGCCTCGAGTGCCGCCGAGGCGCAGGTTGTGTTCCTGGGTCAGGGACAGAGCAACGCGCTGCAACTGTCTCTCCCGCTGCTCAACATCCTGCCCACGCTCGGCTCCCTCCTCGGAAGCTTGGACAAGGGCCTCACCGTCGGCCACGCGGAGTCGACCTTCGAGGGCCTGAACCCCTCGCAGTCGAACGGCCTGGCCATCGGCGTCTGCTCGCTGCTCGGCAATAACCTGCTGAACCTGCCGGTGGTCGGCGGGACGCTTCCCGGCACGCTGCCGGGCCTCGGCGCCCTCCCGGTCCTGGGCTCGCTGCCGTGCACCGGCCAGGACCAGGTTGAGTCGGCCTCGACCGGCAACCAGGGCAGCACCACCCAGCAGTGCGGGACCAACCTGTCGATCGCCATCATCGAGCTGCAGACGGCCTGCGCCGACTCGATGTCGAGCATCCAGGACGCCCGCCCGGTCAGCGTGAACAACGCCGGGGTGGCCTCCTTGAACATCTCGCTGGTTCCGGGGGTGCTCGGGAGCCTGGGGTTGAACAACCTGCTGAGCACCCTGGGCCTCGGCAACCTGACCGGCGGCAGCGCCGGCGGCGGCACGCTGGGGCTGGGCAACATCACCTCGAACCTGCCGATCGTCGGCAACCTGGTGAACGGGCTGCTCGGTCCGGTCCTCGGCAACGCCCTCGGCGGCGCCCTGAACAGCGGCCAGACGAACGACCTGCTGGGCAGCGTCACCGGCCTGCTGCAGAACGTCCTGGGCGGCGTCACCAGCCTGGCGAGCATCCAGCTCGGCCAGAGCTCCGACGTCCTGTCGAACAACGGCGCAGCCTCGACCGAGGTCTCCTCGGCCGCCGGCGCCACCATCGGGCTGCTGGGCAACCTGATCCAGGTCACGATCGGGTCGGCCAACGCCACGGTCAACTGGAACGACGCATCCGGTCAGGCCTCCTCCAGCGCCTCCCCGGCCATCGCCACCGTCCAGGTCGGCAACCTGCTCGACCCGACCGGCGCTCCGCTCCTGAACCTCCCGATCAACCTCGGGTCGCTGACGGGTGGCCTGCTGGGCGGCCTGCTGGAGAGCAAGGACCAGGCTGGTGACATCACCCTCCTCGGCGGCACCCCGCTGCAGACGGAGATCAAGGTCGCCAGCGCAACGCCCGCCGCAACCGGTGCCAACGTCACCGCTCAGGCGACCGGCCTCGGCATCGACGCCCTCGAGGGCCTCGGCGCCTCGTCGGCCACCGCCTACGACGGCGGCGTCCGCCTCGACCTTGCCGACGCCAGCGCTTCGATGGCCGGCAGCATCGCCAAGGTGCAGTCCGCAGCTCCGGCACTTCCCATCACTGGTGGACCGGTGTACGTGTTCCTCGCCGGTGCCGCTGTGGTGGCGGTTGCTGCCGGTCACGTCCTGCGCAGCAGCCGGAAGCTTCGTGCCAAGGCCAACGCGTAGGCTGTATGCAGCGTCAGAATAAGAAGACACAGCACTAGCAAGGAAGTAGAGGGATCGCTCAGGTGACACTTCAAGCGACCCCGAAGGCTCGGCGGCTCCTGGCCACCGTCCTCTCGGTAGTAGCCGGGTTGATGGTGGTCGGGGCCGTTGGTCTCCTCGGGTACCCGACGTACACGGACATCCGGGAGGGCCGGGAGCAGAAGACCCTACGAGCGCAGTTCGACGCCTCGTCGGCCGCACTGAAGAAGGCCTACCAGGCCGCCAGCGCTGGAACCAACTCCAGGGCTGGCGGCCAGCAGGTCACCCTGGCCGAGGGCTCCCCAATCACCCGGATCCAGATTCCTGCCATCCACCTCGACACCGTGGTCGTCCAGGGCACGTCTTCGCAGGCGCTCGACGCCGGGACCGGCCACTACCCGCAGACCCCGCTGCCGTGCTCCTCCACCGGCAACGTTGCCATCGCCGGCCACCGGACGATGAACGGGCACCCGTTCCAGGACCTGCCCAACCTCCGGCCCGGCGACACCGTCACCCTCATCACGCCATTCCAAAGCTGCGTCTACGAGGCGGTTCAGCCCTTCGACGGGCACTCAAACCCGTGGGTGACGTCGCCCAACGACTGGACCGTGATCGCTCAGACCACCCAGCCGATGCTCACCCTGACGACGTGCACGCCGGAAGGAACGGCGACGCAGCGCTACGTGGTACGGCTGTTGCTGACGAAGGTGACCGCGCTTGCCCCCGGCGCTTCCGGCGCGTAAGGCGTTACGCCAGTTCCTCGAGGTAAGGAGCATCCCCGCGCGATGAAGGTTCAGCGTTTCATCTGGTCCCTGATCGTCGCCGGGACGTTCGCGGCATCGAGTTTCTGGCTCATGGGGACGGCGTACGCCTCCGACATGAGCTTCTCGTTCAACCCCGTGAACAACGCCCAGGTTCCCGGGAGCCTGCCCGCCAACGCGGTGCCGATCCAGGTAACGGTGAACTGCAACACGGCTCTCTGCGGGATCAACTCGATCAGCGCCTCGCTGACCGGCCCCTCGGGGGCGTCGGTGAACCTGAGCGCCAACGGGCCGCTGGCTAGCTGCAGCCCCGCGGTCTTCGGCACCCCGTGCGGCGAGCAGGACTTCAGCTGGAACACCCAGCCCGTCTCCAGCCCAAACGGCAAGTACACGCTGAACGCCAGCGCCAGTGACAGCGGCCTGAACGCCGGGAACGGGTCCGGCTCGGAGACGCTGCTGCTCAACAACGCCCCGTCGGCACCTTCCGGGGTCTCGGCGGCACTCAACCCCTCGGCGGGCAACACCCCGCTGGTGACCTGGAAGGCCAACCCGGAGCCGGATATCACCGGCTACGAGATCTTCCGCTCCGGCAGCGGTTCCTCGGCGGCGGCGTTCAGCGCCGGCGCCGGTGTCACCAGCTACCAGGACACGACCGCGCCGCAGGGCGTGGCCGTCAGCTACATCGTCGTCGCCGTCCGGTCCAGCCCGGTCTGGAGCTCCGGGATCACCTCGTGCGGGGGCCAGGCTCCGTGCTCGAACCCGTCGACGTCGCAGGAGACCCCGGCGGTGACCGTCCCGGCCCCGGCGAGCGCCCAAACCCAGCAGCTGCCGAACTCGGTGGCCACCGGCTTCCTGTCGGCCAGCGACCTGAACAGGCTCTGGAAGAGCCCGGGCGCGCTCCAG
>DAIQBQ010000126.1:0-8656 GCA_036781065.1 Actinomycetota bacterium | reverse complement strand
CGGCGTCGCCGAAGGTGAACACCCCGCCGTCGGCGGCCACCAGCCAGTAGCCGCCCCCGTCCGGCGTGGCCGCGATGCCGACCACCCGAGCGTTCAGCCGGAGTGACCCGGCCGAGCCGTAGAACCCGGCATCGCCGTAGTTGAACACCCCGCCGTCGGAACCGGCGAGCCAGTAGCCATCCCCGTCGCCGGTGCCGGCGATGCCGGCGACCGGCGCGTTCAGGTGCGAGGCCCCGGCCGACCCGTGGAAGGAGGCATGGCCGAAGTTGAACACCCCGCCGTCGGCGGCCGCCAGCCAGTACCCGTTGCCGGTCGGATCGGCGGCAACACCCACGATCGGCCTGTTCAGCTGCGCCCCGCCGGCCGACCCGTAGAAGCCGGCATCGCCGTAGTTGAACACGCCGCCGTCGGAACCGCCGAGCCAGTAGCCCGCCACCGGGCCGACGGTGAACGTGTCGCTGGCCAGCGCCGAGGGACCGCCGTTCAGGCTGACCGTCTGCCCGGTGAACACCGTGCGGTACGACGTGCCGTCGGAGTCGACCACCGCCAGCGTCGCCGTGTAGGTGCCGGGCCCGTAGCTGTGCGTGACCATCGGCGTCGTCACCGTGCCCACGGTCCCGTCCCCGAAGTTCCAGGAGTAGTAGAGGATGCTGCCGGTGTCCGAGGTCGACGCCGAGGCGTCGAAGCTGGTGGGGGAACCCGGAGCGCCGGGCGCCACGGTGAACGAAGCGACCGGTGCCTGGTCCGGCTGGACCGCCACCCGGGCCGGGCCGGGCCCGACTCTCACCGTGGCGCGGATCGAGCTCGAGGCGACGTCGACGGCGTTGACCGTACCGGCGTTCTGGTTCGTGACGAACACCGTCTTGCCGTCCGGTGCCACCGCCAGGCCGACCGGACCCGCCCCGACGGTGACCGTCGCCAGCACGCCCCCGGTGGCGATCGAGACCGCGTTGACCGTGCCGGAGGAGAAGTTGGCGACGTACGCGGTCAGCCCGTCCGGGGTGACCGCGACGCCGGAGGGGCCGGAACCAGCCGGGATCGTCGCCACGACGGCCCCGTCGCCCGTCGAGATCTCGCTGACGGTGTTCGAGCCGGTGTTGGGAACGAGCACCCTCCCCCCGTCCGGGGTGACGGCGATCCCCTCGGGCCCCGTCCCCACCCGGATCGTCCCGGTGACCGTGCCGGTAGCGGTGCTGACGGCGCTGACCGTGCCCGAAAGGTAGTTGACGACGTACAGGGTCTTGCCGTCCGGGGTCAGGGCGTCGGAGATCGGCCCGCTCCCCACGGTGACGGTGGCGCCGATGGCGTCCGTGGCGACGTTGATGGCGTTGACCGTGCCGGAGCCGTAGTTGGCCACCCACGCTGTCGTCCCGTCCGGGGTGATGGCGACCGCGTCCGGCTGGGCCCCCACCGGGATCGTCGCCGCCACGGCGCTGGTCGGGGTGTAGACCTCGGACACCGTGTTGTCGTCGTAGTTGCTGACGAAGGCATCGAGCCCGTTGGGGGTGATGGCGATGCCGATCGGCCGGTTGCCCACCGTGACCGTCGCCCCGGCGGCATTGGTCCCGGTGTTGATCCCGTTGACCGTCGCCCCGCCCAGGTTGGTCACATAGGCGGTCGGGGAGACCGGGGCCGGTGCCACCGCCGGCCGTCCCGCAGGCCCGGGCGCCCCCCCCACCACTGCCGCCGCCGGCCCCCCCACCACAGCCGCTGCCGGGACCGCCGCCGTCGCACTGGCCGGCAGGACCCCGAACACCAACGCCACCGCCACCGACCAGGCGAGGAGGGCGGTGCGGGTCTTCACAGGGGCCGGCTCCTTCTCACGGTCTGGCGGGCTCAGGTCCAGCGGGTCCGCCGGGGCGGACGCGACAACGCTTGAGCAAAAGCTTCACACGCCGGACACGGAAATACCTTCGGGAGGAGCCGCGATTGACCGGAGAATCGCCGGAGGCCCGTGATAATCTCGGCCCCGGTGGCCAAGCACATCTTCGTGACCGGTGGGGTCGTCTCCAGTTTGGGGAAGGGCCTCACAGCCGCCTCCCTCGGTCGACTGCTGAAGTCCCGCGGTTTGACCGTGACAATGCAAAAACTCGATCCGTACATCAACGTCGATCCAGGGACAATGAGCCCGTTCCAGCACGGAGAGGTCTTCGTTACTGACGACGGAGCCGAGACCGACCTGGATCTCGGTCATTACGAGCGGTTCATCGACGAGAGCCTCCACCGCGACTCCAACGTCACGACCGGGGCGATCTACCAGGCGGTGATCGCCAAGGAGCGCCGGGGCGACTACCTCGGTGACACCGTCCAGGTGATCCCGCACATCACCACCGAGATCAAGAACCGGATCCGGCGGGTGGGGATGGACTCGCCCACCCCGGCCGACGTCGTGATCACCGAGGTCGGCGGGACCGTCGGCGACATCGAGAGCCTCCCGTTCCTGGAGGCGATCCGCCAGCTACGCCTCGACATCGGCCGCGACAACATCTGCTACGTCCACGTCACCCTCGCTCCGTACATCGGCCCGGCGGGGGAGCTCAAGACCAAACCGACGCAGCACTCGGTACGGGAGCTGCGCAGCATCGGGATCCAGCCCGACGCCATCGTCCTGCGCTCCGACCGGAGTATCTCCAGCTCGATGAAGCGCAAGATCGCCCTGCTCTGCGACGTCGAGATGAAAGCGATCGCCTCCGCCGCCGACACCGACAACATCTACTCGATCCCGCTCGTGCTGCACTCGGAGGGGCTCGACGATTTCATCCTGAACCACCTCCGGATCGACGCCCCGCCCCCCGACCTCACCGAGTGGGAGCGCCTGGTCGCCCGAATGAACCAACCGAAACCGGTCGTGCGGATCGGCCTGGTCGGCAAGTACGTGGACCTTCCCGACGCCTACCTCTCAGTGATCGAGGCACTCAAGGCGGGCGGCCACCCGGCGGGGGTCGAGGTCGAGATCGTGTGGGTCTCCTCGGACGAGAACGGCTTCGCCGGCTCCGACGAGCTGGGTGCCCTGGAGGGGTCGCGCAGCGGGATCGTTCCCGGCCACCTGACCGCGGGCGGCCCCGAGCTGATCGCCTCGCTCGACGGGATCTGCGTGCCGGGAGGTTTCGGCATCCGCGGCATCGAGGGCAAGATCGAGGCGATCCGCATCGCCCGGGAACAGGGCATCCCGTTCCTCGGGCTGTGCCTGGGCCTGCAGTGTGCGGTGATCGAGTACGCCCGCAATGTCGCCGGCCTGGTAGGGGCCAACTCCTCGGAGTTCGACCGAAACACCGCCCACCCGGTGATCGACCTGCTGCCCGGCCAGGACTCGGTCGACGACAAGGGCGGCACTATGCGGCTCGGGGCGTGGCCCGCGCTGCTGGCGCCAGGCTCGATGGCGCACGAACTGTACGGCAGCGACGTGGTCTCCGAGCGCCACCGCCACCGCTACGAGGTCAACGCCGTCTACCACAAGCCGCTCGAGGACGCCGGCCTGCGCTTCTCCGGGCTGTCGCCGGACGGCCGGCTGGCCGAGATCATCGAGTTGCCCGGGCACCCCTTCTTCATGGCGTCGCAGTTCCACCCGGAGTTCCGGTCGCGGCCGAACCGGGCCCACCCACTGTTCCGCGGGCTGATTGCTGCCGCCGCCGAGCGGAGCGGGGCGCGGGGCGACCTTGGCCCGCTGGTGGGTCCCCGCGGCGCCTCCCAGGCCTAGTCCGGGGAATCCGGGCGGGCCAGGCTAGAGGAGCACCGTGTCACCGGGCCACGAAATCGTCTCGTCCGCCTCTCCGTTCCGGGGTGGCTTCTTCCAGGTCGAGGTCGACGAGATCCGGCTGCCGAACGGAAGGGTCACCAAGCGGGAGTACGTCCTGCACCCGGGGGCGGCCGCGGTCGTCCCACTGCGCGGGCGCCCGCAGGACGGGCAGGAGGTCCTGCTCGTGCGCCAGAACCGGCACGCCGTCGGCGACGACCTGCTCGAGATACCGGCGGGCAAGCTGGACGTCGACGGGGAGACGCCGGAGCAGTGCGCCAGCCGGGAGCTGATCGAGGAGACCGGGTTCCGGGCCGGGAAGCTGGTGGCGCTGGGGAGGTTCTTTTCCTCACCGGGGTTCACCGACGAGGCGTTCCACCTGTTCCTGGCCACCGACCTTGAGCCGGTCGCCCCGCCGCCGGAGGATGACGACGGCGAGCCGATCGCGGCAGCCTGGCTCGGCCTCGACGACGCGGTGGCCGCCCTCGGCGACGGCCGCATCGTCGACGCCAAGAGCGCCATCGGCATCGCCCTGGCGCGGCTCAGGGAAGCCGGTCAGGAGCACCGCGCCCCGTGATTGTCGGCGTCCCGACCGAGGTCAAGGACCACGAGTACCGGGTGGCCCTGACCCCGGCCGGGGCTCGGGAACTCGTCCACGCCGGGCACCGGGTGCTGATCCAGGCCGGAGCCGGCAGCGGGTCGGTCATCCCGGACTCCCAGTACCAGGCGGCCGGAGCCGAGATCGTCGGCCTGGAGGCGGTCTGGCAGGACGCGGAGCTGATCCTCAAGGTCAAAGAGCCCATCCCGATCGAGTTCGAGCGGCTCTCGGCCGGGCCGGTGCCCGGCGGATCGGGCCCGCGGATGCTGTTCACCTACCTGCACCTGGCGGCGAGCCTGGAGGTCACCCAGGCGCTGACCAGCTCCCGGATGGCCGCCATCGGCTACGAGACGGTACAGACCGCAGACGGCCGGCTCCCGCTGCTGGCGCCGATGAGCGAGGTCGCCGGCCGGATGGCCCCCCACGTCGGAGCGAACCTGCTGGAGAAGGGTCATGGCGGCCGGGGCATCCTCATGGGCGGGGTCTCCGGGGTCCAGCCGGCGAAGGTCGTCGTCCTGGGTGCCGGGATGGCCGGTGCCAACGCCGCCTGGATCGCCCAGGGCATGGAAGCCGAGGTGATCATCCTCGACCGCAGCCTCGACCGGCTCCGCTACGTCGACTCGATCCACAAAGGCCGCATCCTCACCCTGATGTCCAACCGGACGACCATCGAGGAGTCGGTCCTCGCAGCCGACCTGGCGATCGGGGCGGTCCTGGTCCCGGGGGCGCTCGCCCCGCACCTGGTGTCGAAAGAGATCGTGGCCGCCATGCGACCGGGTTCGGTCGTCGTCGACATCGCCATCGACCAGGGCGGCTGCTTCGAGACCTCGCACATGACGACCCACTCCCACCCCACCTACGTCGCCGAAGGGGTGGTGCACTACTGCGTCGGGAACATGCCCGGGGCGGTGCCCAACACCTCGACCTACGCCCTCACCAACGCCACCCTTCCCTACGTCCTGGCCCTGGCCGGCCACGGGCTGCGGGCCGCCGCTGGCGACCCGGTGCTGGCCGCCGGCGTCAACTGCTACGGCGGCCAGGTGGTGAACAGGCCGGTCGCCGAGGCGCTTGGCCTCCCGTACGTTCCACTGGAGAAGGCGCTGCCGCGGGGCTGACGGACGGGTAGGCCACTGGTCAGCCAGGCGCTGGCCGGTACTATGGTTGCCATAGGAAATAGCCACCCAGGTCGCGGGTCGACCGTTCATGCTCCCGTCCACTCGGGGACGGCGGCCCTCCCGGGGGGCAAGGAGGGCGAAGTGGCGCTGAGCCAGGAAACGCTGAGCGAAACTCGACACCACCTGGAGGCCGAGCTCGATGAGCTCACCAAGGAGCTGTCGGAATACGGCGCGACCCCCGGTGGCGGTTCGATCGAGGTCTCGCTCGATGAGGGGTTCGCCGATGCCGCACAGGCCACCTCGGAGCGGGCGAAAGTGCTCTCCTTCGTCGAGGGCCTGCAGCAGCGGCTGACCGACGTCCGGGCCGCCCTCGATCGTTTGAACCGGGGGGACTACGGCCGCTGCGACCGCTGCGGGGGCGAGATCGGCCCGGAGCGGCTGGAGGCCGTCCCGACCGCCCGCCTGTGCATCCGCTGCGCCCAGAAGCGCTGAACCCCCATTTCGGGGTGCCCCGCCAGATTGTGGAGTTTTTTCGCCGAGAAGCCGGAGCCGGACAAAACTCCACAATTCCCGGAGGTCAGCCAGGCAGCAACTCCACCTCGTCACGATCCCCGGCGTCGGGGCTGAGCGCCAGGTAGGTGCGCAGGTCGGCGGCGGCCTCGTCCATCCGGCCGAGCTCCGTGAGCGCCACGGCCCGGTTCTGGTACAGCTCCGCCGCGGTGGCATCCAGGGCAATCGCCGCGTCGAGGCCGGCCAGGGCCTCGGCCACCCGCCCCGCCTCGAAGTGCAGCACCGCCCGGTTGGCGAGCACCGCCGGCTGGGCCGGGTCGGCCGCCAGGGCCAGGTCGTAGTCGGCCAGCGCCGCCTCGGGCTCGCCCAGCTCGGCCAGCGCCTCGGCCCGCCCCAGCCGCGCCAGCGTCGACGAGGGCTCCAGGTCCAGCGACCGGGAGTAGGCGGCCGCGGCCGGGGCCATGCGGTCCATCGCCCGGTAGCACTGGCCCAGGTTGGCCCACACCTCGGCGTACGGTGGGCTCAGCTGGATGGCCCGCAGGAAGTCGGCCTCGGCCTCGTCCAGCCGTCCCATCTTGAAGTACATCGCCCCCCGGTCGTTGTAGTACTCGGAGTAGTTGGGATCGATCTCCATCGCCCGGGTGAACTCGGCAATGGCATCCTCGTACGGCCCGATCTGGGCATGGACCTGGGCGATGTTGAACCAGAGCACCGACCGGTGCAGACGGTGGCGGTCGTCGCCCAGATGCGCCTGGAGCCGCTCGATGCCGGCGGCGCAGAGGGCGATGGCCTCGGCGCTTCGGCGCTGGCGGACCCGGACCAGGGCCAGGCCGTTCGAGAGGAAGACGGCGAGGAACTCCCGCTCGCCCTCGGGCAGTTCCAGCCCGTCCAGCATGGCGATGGCCGCCTGGAGATAGCCCTCGGCACGGGGCAGGTCGATCGTGTCGAGGAAGCGGGCATGCAGCATCGCCAGCAGGTAGTACAGGCGGGGGAGATCGACCGGCGCGCTGCGCTCGACCGCCTGCTCGGTCACGGCCAGGGCCTTGGCCGCCTTGCCCAGCGGGACGTAGCAGAAGAAGAGGCCATTGACGGCCAGGAAATAGCGCTCGGGATAGCCGGCGTAGAGCTGGTCCAGCTGGGCGTCGACCCGCTCGGCGTAGGGGAGGGCCCCCTCATACAGGCCGGCGTGGTTGAGCCGGTGCAGGGCCTCCACCTGCCAGCGCAGCGCCCGCTCGGGGGTGTCGCTGCGCTCCCAGCGATCGATCAGCCGGGGCATCACCCGCTCGGGGACGGCCCCCGACGCCAGCTCCGCCTCCAGCACCCGGGCCTCAGCCGCCATCGCTGACGCGTCGCTGGCGGCGCCGGTAGGTGCTGCGCCGGCGCTCGGCTCCGGGCGGAACAGCCCGCACAGCAGCTCGGGGTCCCAGCTGTCGGCAATCTCCTGGCCATGGCCCGGGCCGGCGACCAGCAGCAGGGCCAGCCCGAGGCGCCCTCCCCGCCGGCGCACCAGCTCGGCGAAGAACCGGCGCACCAGCCCGTTGGCGGCGTCGTAGCCGTCGCAGGCGAGCGACCAGCCGGCCGTCACCCCGCGGTCGGCCAGCTCGCTCATCAGGTCGATCAACCCGTGGAGGTTGCGGTAGGCGCGGTCGGCGGGGTAATTGCGGGTCTTCTCCTCGCCCGGGGCCACGTCGGTCAGGGTGCGCGGCGGCGCCAGCTCGTCCCGGAGCTCGGGGACGACGAAACACAGCTCCTGGGCGTGGGCGGCCAACAGCTCGGGGGCGCTGCTCCGGCAGCGGGCCATGAGATGCTGGACCAGCGTGTCCACCCCGGCCCAGACGCCGCCCTCCTGGGGGCGGCAGTCCAGCAGCAGCGCCGGCCCGCCCGCTCCTTGGCGGGCGCGGAGCCAGGCGGACACCGTCGTCGCCCGGTCCGGTCCCGCAGCTGCCTCCAGGACTGTGACCCCCGGCGCCACGGCGGCGGGGCTACTCCGTTGCCAGTCCATCGCTTTCCCTTTCTCTACGCGCTCTGCGCGCGGTACGCGCCCCGAGCAGCGAGCGGATCCACATCACGAGGCCGGCCACCTGCAGACCGGCAGCGAACGAGCCGAGGAAGACCAGGTCTGCCACCCCGTAGGGTGAGGGGCGCCCGAGCACCACCAGGCGGGCCAGCAGCAGGAAGCGCCACAGCAGGGGGAGGCCGACCACCGCCAGGGTCGCGAAAGCCGCCAACCGGCCCAGCACCCAGACCACCGCGTAGCCGTGCACCGCCCGCCGCTCGCGCGCCCCGGGTGGCAGCGAGGCTGCGGCAGGACCGGGACCTGCGGAGATCCGGCGCCGGGCGCCGGCCACGAGGCCACGGAGGAAGGCCTCGGTGTCGGCCAGCAGGCTGGTGCACCCCAGCGCGGTGGCGATCACGTAGTAAAAGTCCGTACGAACAAAGAGGTAGCACTCGAACAGGAGCCGCAACAGGTAGGTCAGGAAGGCCGCCGCCACCAGCTGGGCCGCCAGCGGCGGCAGCCCCACCCACCCCCGGCGGGCGGAGAACAGCAGGGTGGCCAGCACCGACGCGGACAGGGCGTCAACCAGCGGCCCCGCCAGGAAGGCCAGGTAGCGCCGCGACCTCGGCGCCAGCCAGATGCCGGTCATGTCGGTCTCGGCGACCACGACCCAGAGCCGGTGGCCCACCCCGATCCGGGCGGGC